>QCPF01000004.1 GCA_003212655.1 Prochlorococcus sp. AG-436-D21
TCAAATAATAAAAAAATTTGGACGAATTTTAGTTAATAATAATTTGCAAATAGAAAACCATAAAAACTGTTTTGCTATTGGTGATATTTCAGTTATTGAAGGAATGGAGGATTTACCCATAACTGCTCAGGTCGCTATGCAGGAAGGAAATCATCTTGCTAATAATTTAGAACTTTTAATTAAAGGTAAAGATCCTTTACCCTTTGAATTTCAAGATAATGGTGAAATGATTAGCTTAGGAATAGGCGAAGCTTCAATTTCTGGGCTTGGGGTTACTTTATCTGGGAAATTAGCTTTTGAGGCAAGAAGACTTATATATGCTTCTAAGTTGCCAGATATTACGGAAAGCTTAAAATCTGCATCTTCATGGATATTCCAAAAAAAATCTATTTTTAAAAAGTTTCTTAAAAAAGATAATTCCAATTAAACTTTTTTGAAATATTGTTTTTGGGTATATTGAGTTAAATAAGTTTCATATGAATCTAATTTCATTAGTTAGTAGTAATTTTGATGCGTTAATAACGGTAGTTGTTTTAATAATGTCAATAATTTTGTTTATCAAAAATACTATTGCGCCTGAATTGACTGGTTTGTTATGTGTCGGAATATTTATAGCTACAGGGGTTCTTTCTCCTGAAAAAGCTTTAGCTGGATTTGGTAGCCCTTCCTTAATTACCCTTATGGGTTTATTTGCAGTTTCCTCTGCATTATTCAAAAGTGGTGCTTTAGATAGAGTACGAGAATTGATTTCTTCTGAAAGTATTAGAACGCCAAGGAAATTAATTTCTTTAATCGCTTTTTTGATTGCTCCAATATCTGGAATTGTCCCTAATACTCCAGTAGTAGCCTCTTTATTGCCTTTAATTGAAGGTTGGTGCGAGCGGAGAAATATATCTCCATCAAAAGTTTTATTACCCCTTTCTTTTGCGACTTTACTAGGTGGAACCTTGACATTATTAGGTAGCTCAGTAAATCTTCTTGTAAGCGATATTAGTCAACAATTAGGTTATGGCGCTTTGGAATTATTTAGTCTGACTTCAATTGGAATTCCTGTGTGGCTTATAGGTACAACTTATATGATCCTAGTTTCTGACGTACTTTTGCCTGATAGAGGGAGAGATAAGGAGTTTATTAAAAATGGGGATATGAATATATACTTTTCTGAAGTTACTATTCCCTCTACTTCAGAATTAGTTGGACAATCTGTCAGAAATAGTAGATTGCAAAGACGATTTGACGTTGATGTTCTCGAATTACAACGAAATGGAAAAGTTATTCTTCCACCATTGGCTGATATAAAGATTGAACCTGATGATAGATTAATAATCCGCGTTACAAGGGCTGACTTATTTAGGCTGCAGCAGGAACATACCATTCTGTTGGGAGAAAATAAAACATCTTTTGAGGGAGCTAATATTTTCTCAGATGATGAAGGTACTAAAACGTTTGAAGCTCTTTTA
Source organism: Prochlorococcus sp. AG-436-D21 (assembly GCA_003212655.1). Lineage (GTDB taxonomy): Bacteria > Cyanobacteriota > Cyanobacteriia > PCC-6307 > Cyanobiaceae > Prochlorococcus_A. Next base: position 1,461 of record QCPF01000004.1, read on the forward strand.
CCTGCTGGCTCAACTCTAGCTGGTGCAAGTTTGAGAGAATTAAGATTTAGGCAGCGTCATAATGCAACAGTTTTGGCACTAAGAAGAGGTCAACAAACTGTTCAGGAGAGATTAGGCCAAGCTGTTTTACGGGCTGGAGATGTTTTATTATTGCAAGCGCCGTTAGATTCAATAAGAGGTTTGCAAGCAAGTAATGATTTGCTTGTCTTAGATCAATTTGAAGATGATTTACCCGTCTTGATAAAAAAACCTATATCGATTGCAATTGCAATAGGGATGGTTGTTTTACCTTCTGTTACTAATATCCCATTAGTAGGTTCAGTGCTTTTAGCCGTTATCGCAATGGTTGCTTTTGGATGCTTAAGACCTGCAGAGATACAAAAATCAATTAGGTTAGACGTTATTTTATTGCTGGGATCCTTATCGTGTTTTAGTGTTGCCATGCAGGTAACAGGTTTAGCAGATTTAATTGCATTCAATCTTAATTTTGTTCTTGATGGGTTGCCTTTATATTTTGCACTTGTCGTAATTTTTGTATCGACTGTTATCCTTACTCAATTTATAAGTAATGCTGCTTCGGTTGCTTTGATTTTGCCAGTGGCTATTGAATTTTCAAATGTTTTAGGCATTTCACCCAGTGCTTTAATAATGCTTGTTTTATTTGGAGCAAGTCAATCTTTCTTGACTCCAATGGGATATCAAACAAATTTAATGGTTTATGGTCCTGGAAGATATAGATTTTTTGATATCGCAAAATACGGAGCTGGATTAACACTTATAATGTCACTTATAGTGCCAGCATTGATAATTGTAAATTTCAGATAAATAAAGTGAAATTCAGAAGTCAGGTTTACAGTTTAAAAGATGCTTACAGAAAACTTTCTGTACCTCAATTTACTATCGTTACAGGGTTGGTTATTATTTTCTTTGGGACTTTAATTTTAAGTTCCCCTTTATGTTCATCTTCAAAGGTTGGTTTGTGGGAGGCATTTTTTACATCTACCTCTGCCATAACGGTTACTGGTTTGACCATTATTGATATTGGTGTTGATTTGAATTTCTTTGGCCAAGTTGTCTTGGCCTTTATGCTTTTATCAGGTGGTCTTGGATTGATGGCGATTACCACATTTCTACAAGGTTTCGTTGTGAAGGGGACAAAGCTAAGAACTAGATTAGATAAAGGAAAAACTCTTGATGAATTCGGAGTTGGAGGAATTGGCCGAACTTTTCAAAGCATTGCTATAACTGCAACTTGTATCATATCCTTTGGCGCAATTGTCTTATATTCTTTTGGATTCGTAGATATTCAAAATAATTGGGAAAGACTTTGGTCCTCTATTTTTCACAGCATATCCGCATACAACAATGCGGGGTTTTCTTTATGGTCAAATAGTCTTCAAGACTACAGAACAAATTTTTTGGTTAATACTATGTTTGTTTTTCTAATTGTCATGGGTGGACTGGGATGGCGGGTTATTGATGATATTTGGAGTAATAAAAAAAATCTTTCTTATAAAAAATTGAGTCTTCATTCCAGACTAGTTATTAGGACAAGTTTCTCTCTAATATTATTCGGATCATTAGGATTTTTTATCACTGAATCATTGCTAAGTAGTCAATTTTTTAATGATTTGAATTTGTTTGAAAGGTTATTATCATCAATCTTTGAAACAGTGAGTGCAAGAACTGCAGGTTTCACAAATTACCCCATCTCCTTAAACTCTATTTCAGATACGGGTCTCTTGTTATTAATGACATTGATGTTTATTGGTGCAAGTACTGGCGGTACTGGTGGAGGTATTAAAACAACTACATTTATTGCTTTAATGGCTGCAACTAGATCAACCTTGAGAGGCCAGAAAGATGTAATTATTAGCAGTAGATTAATTTCAGATAAAGTTATCTTAAAGGCAGTTGGTATTACAGTTGGATCTTTGCTTTTCGTTCTTTTAATGGCAATGCTACTGAGTACAACTAATACGTTTATTAAAAAAGAATCTTTCACATTCCTAGAAATTTTGTTCACTTGCATCTCTGCATTTGCAACAGTTGGTTTTGATATTGGTTTAACTGCAAAATTAAATCATTTCGGCCAATTTATTCTTATTGTTGGTATGTTTGTGGGCAGACTTGGTATTCTGTTATTGTTGAGTGCACTTTGGCAGGCTCTTTATAAGAGTAGAATAGATAGACAAAAGAGAATTGGCTATCCTAGGGCTGATCTTTATGTTTAGGATTGACTGAGTTTTATTATGGCTGATTGGTGGCAGTGGTCTCAAAAGAGAGAAAAAGAAGCCCTCACTTTTGCAGTTGTTGGTGTTGGAAGATTCGGAACCGCTGTTTGTAGAGAACTTATTAATAATGGTGCAGATGTTTTGGCTGCAGATTATTCGGAAAAAGCTATTGATGATTTGAGACAATTGGAACCTTCTATAGAAGCTAGAGTCGTAGACTGTACTGATGAAGAGTCTATGAAGGAATCTGGAATACTTGAAATGAATACTGTTGTAGTAGGTATAAGCGAACCTATTGAGGCAAGTATCACTACAACACTTATTGCTAAGGATAGTGAAGGAAGCAAAGTTAAAAGAGTAATAGCAAGAGCTACAAGCGATTTGCATGAAAAAATGTTAATGAGGGTTGGTGCAGATAAAGTTGTCTTCCCTTCCAGAATGCAGGGTGAAAGATTAGGTTTAGAACTTGTTAGACCAAATTTAATTGAAAGATTAGAACTAGATAATCAAACTGGTATAGATGAAATAACAGTTCCAGAGGAATTTATTGGAAGATCCTTGAGAGACTTGAATTTGAGGAAAAATTATTTAGTAAATGTTCTTGCAGCGGGACCTGCTGAAGAGTTAACAGTTAATCCTCCAGCAAAATATATCTTGGAAAGAGGAAATGTTTTGGTAGTAATGGGAAAAACTGCAGATTTACAGAAATTGCCTCAGAATTAACTTTTTAATCAGATTTTTTATAGTAATGAATCCTTTGAGGAGCTCCTTTTAATCTCCTGACACTTTTTTTCTCAAGTTCGCTTCTAAATTTATCGGTATTTGAATTATTTTCTGAGATAAAAGATTTATCTTTTTTCTCGAAGTATTTTTTTATACCTTCTTGTATTAACACTTTTGCCATATTACTAACTGTCCTAGATTCTTTGCTAGCTAAAATAGTCAGTTGTTCACATATTGATTCCGGAAGAACTACTTGAATTCTAGGGGATTTAGGCTTCCCATTTGTTGAGTTTTGACGGGTAGCCATGACTCAAAGTTGATAACTGTTACTTATTAGTATACACAGTTAGTCAAGGATACTATCTTTGTGTATATTATTAGTAAGGAAATCTATGTCCGTATCAATTAATTGTTTTATTGTCCCATGAAAAATTCAAGAAAAATTGATTCTCCTAAAAGTTCGATAATTGATAAACCGAAAAAAAGATTAGTCAATTCTGATTCTCACGATAATGAAAATAGTGATGTTTTGGTATCAGCTGTAATTAGTCCATATTTGTTAACTCATCTTCACCATATTCTTCAGCAGTCTGAGTATTATGCTCAAAAAGATGGTAGAAAATCTCACGCAGCTAACTTTGCGAAACTAAGAAAAGTTTTATGTTTAGACGCAAGAAGTATGGCAGATGCCTCTGCAAAAGAGATAAAAGATGTGGATAATGATTTATCTAATAATAAATATAATGAACAAAATGTAGCATGAAGTAATAATCTATTAATAATTAGATTTTAAAAACATGTCTAGTAATGCTGAAAAGCTTTATAAGTTAATAGCTAACGATTCCAAAAAGAAACAAAGTCTTTTTATGACAGCCTTAACTAATCCCAAAAAAGCCTTAGATAAAATATGCGATATTGGCAACGAGTTAAATATTTCTGTGACTAAAGAAGAGGTTATTGAATATTTGAGTACTATTGATGATGAGGCAACTAAAATGTGGTTAATCAAGGCTCGAGGAGGTCTTTAGGAAAAGGTTTCGAATAATTATCATTTTGATTAGGAATAGGTTTTATTCTTTTGTTGTAGCCACCTCCACCAGCCAAAGTCCAAAAAAACCAATAACTTGGAATTGCAAGAGCTGCAGCTATGAAAATTACTACAATTTGTTCTATTCTTTTCATAATTTAATTTTATTCCACAAAATATTTTTAGTAAATAAGCCACAGATTTTGTAAATTCTATTTTTAAAACAGTGATTAGATTTGAAGGTGTAAGCAAAATTTATTCTACAGATGTTGTTTTAAAAAATATTAGTTGGGAGATTAAGAAAGGTGAAAAAGTTGGCTTAGTTGGTTCTAATGGTGCAGGTAAATCAACCCAATTTAAGATTTTAATTGGAGAAGAAGAGCAAACAAGTGGAACGATCATCAAAGAGGGAAATCCTAAAATTGCCCATTTAAAGCAAGAGTTTGATTGTAATTTGAATTTGTCAGTCAGACAGGAATTAGAAAGTTCTTTTAAAGATATACAAATTGTTGCCATTAAACTTTTAGAAATTGAGAATAAAATGAAATCGTTGGATATAAAAAAAAATTCCGATCAACTTGAAATATTTGTAAATCAACTCGCAAAATATCAAGCAAAATTTGAAGCTTTAGGTGGTTATAAAATGCAAACTGATGTAGAAAAAATATTACCAAAATTAGGCTTTTCCATAGAAGATGCTGATAAATTAGTTGGTAATTTCTCAGGTGGTTGGCAGATGAAAGTTGCACTTGGAAAAATAATCTTACAAAAACCTGATTTACTTTTACTGGATGAACCAACCAATCATTTAGATTTAGAAACTATTTTTTGGTTGGAAGAATATTTATCATCGCTTAAAATTGCAGTTATAATAATCAGCCATGATAGATATTTCTTAGATAAATTATGTAAAAAAATAATTTTTGTAGATAGAGGAACATCTGAAACATATAATGGAAATTATTCTTTTTTTGTCGAACAGAAATCTTTGAATGAAGAATCACAAAATAAGGCATATCAATTACAACAAAAAGAAATTGAGTTACAGAAGAGGTATATAGATAGATTTAGAGCTAGTGCAACTAGAAGTTCTCAAGCAAAGAGTAGAGAAAAACAATTAAAAAAGATTTCTAAAATTGAGGCTCCCATAGCAAAATCAAAAAGTCCTGTTTTTAATTTTCCAGAGTGCCCTCGCTCAGGAAAATTAGTTCTAAATATCAAAAATTTGTCTCATAGTTTCGAGGATAAAATTCTTTTTTTAGATATTAATTTAAAGATTTCTTCTGGAGAGAAAATAGCAATATTGGGACCTAATGGTTGCGGCAAATCTACATTGCTTAAAATTATTATGAAAAAAATATCTCCTGAAATTGGAGAAATTAATCTTGGTAAACATAATATAATTACTAGCTATTATGAACAGAATCAGGCTGAAGCACTTTCACTTAAGGAAAGGGTTATTGATTTAATATGTAATAAGTCTCCAGAATGGTCCCAAAAAAAAGTTAGAACATTTTTAGGGGGTTTTGGCTTTCAAAATGAAACTGTTTTTAAATATATTAAACAACTCAGTGGGGGAGAAAAAGCAAGATTAGCATTGGCGCTCATGATTATTAATCCTAGTAATTTCCTTCTTTTGGACGAACCAACTAATCATTTGGATCTGCAATCTAAGGAAAACTTAGAATTAGCAATTAATAATTATAAAGGTTCTTTATTAATCATTTCTCATGATCGGTATTTTATTTCAAAAGTTGCAAATAGAATTATTGAAATTAAAGATTCAAAGTTATTTTCATATGATGGTAATTACGAATATTTTTTAGAAAAAACTCAAAGCCAAAAACTTTGATTACTTTTAATAAAATTTATAATTTGCTAAGCGAGATCATTCATTTATCTTTAAATAGTTTACCGTCCTTGATTTATCTTAAAAATACAAAAATAGGTTTTAATAATTTAAATGAAATTTTACGATTTCCAAGAAAAACATTTTCAAATTTCTGATCCTATTGAAAGTTATTTTGAATGCATTAATTCCTGTGATATAAGGGATGGTAGATGTATTTCTGGATGAGTGGAAGTACTTAGACGGAATGATAATTAAATTTTAGTTATTTTGTAGATTAGTAATATCAGTTGGTATTACTTTTAATTTAATAAATTTATTTTTACGCTTCAATAATATATTTACTTGTTTTTTGATACCATTTTTACTAATTTGTTCTATTACGTCTGATGCGGTTTCGATATCTTTATTGCCTACTTTAATTAAAATATCATCTGTCTTGATTCCACTTTTTTCAGCTGGACTGTTTGGTACTACATATCCAACTTTTACGACATTATTTTTTCTCTCAGAAATACTTTCTTCTATAAGGCTAATTCCAATCATAGGATGTATTACTTTCCCATTGTTTAAAAGTTGATAGGCAATTTCCTTAGCTTTATTAATTGGGATTGCGAAACTCAAACCCGCTCCTGGACCTGATCTTATCAACGTATTAATACCAATTACTTCTCCATCGCTATTCAACAGTGGACCTCCAGAATTGCCAGGATTAATAGCAGCGTCTGTTTGTATCAATTCAAGTTTTTTATCATATATTCCTAATTGATTTACGTTTCTATTTAGATTACTAATAATACCAAGCGTAACTGTATTTTCCAGTCCGAATGGATTTCCAACTGCTATAGCCCAATCACCAACTTTAATCTTTGCAGAATCGCCCAATTTTGCTTTTGGCCAAGGCCCTTTACCTTCAATCTTTAGCACAGCTAAATCAGTAAAAGAGTCTTGGCCTATCAGTTTAGCGTTTAACTTTTTGCCACTGGTTAAACCAACAATTACCTTATCAGATCCATTCACAACATGAGCATTGGTCATTACAAGTCCATCTGCAAATATAAATCCACTGCCTTGGTTTTGCTCTATCCTTGGTCGATTTTCGTTAGGCAAATCTAATCCAAAAAATCTTTCAAAATATGGGTCTAGAAATATTTGAGAATTTCTTGGAAAATTTCTTTTTTTAACATATCTTTGAGTATCAATTGTCACCACAGAGGCACCGGTTCTTTCTACGGCTTTAGTTATGAAAGACTTGTTTGAAAACAAACTAATTTCATTAATTTTTGGTTTGCTTAATGGTTGGGATATTACTTTTGCAGGATATGTAATGCCCACTGGAATTAATGAGATGATTAGTAATAGCTTTTGGGTGTATCTTTTCAATTTTGATTTTTTATGTTCTTCTAGAGATTTAAACCACCATACTAGTGTAATTTAAATATAACTAGTAATTTAATTTATTAAATATAGAGAATAATTTAGTGACTTAAAATAGCTAAATTTCTTTTTTTCAGGCTATGATGTTTAGCATATAATCAACTAATCTATAAGTTCGATGACTATTCTATTTCCAATTATATATTCTGCCGCTTTAACTTATTTAGTATGGAAAGCTTTTAAAGTAATGTCTAATGGCTGGGGTATATCCGATAATAAAAATAAACGTTTAAGTACTTCCAGTTTTAAACAAAAAAAGTACACAATACATCCAGAACTTTTAGATAAATCAGGTAACATTACAGAAGAGGAACTATTAACAGTAAGATTTTCGAATGATAATGACTCATCATTAGAAGAAAAAGGTTCAACAACTGATTAATCAAAATACATCTAAGGAAAAAAAATTTGGAATTAAGAACAAAAATTGTTTCAGCGGTAATTAGATCTCTCAAATTGCCACCAAGATTTCGTTTGAAAATGGTTAAAGAAGATCCAGTGAGACTTGAACTAAGCCTCACTCCTTCTTACGGTAAAAATCCAGTTATTGTTGGTATAGTTGAATCTTTAGACTTAGTCGCGCGAAGAGATAGAGAAGGTAGACTCCCTAGAGATCTTCAAGGGACTTGGGATTGGACTGTAAGACATGGAAAAGTTAGCACTGGAGGTTGGAATCCTATGTTAAAAGAAGCATTACAAACAATGTTTGATACAGGATTGCCAGCCATTGTATATGAGGAATTAACTGGAGATGAGTATCGACCTGTTGATGGTGTAAGACATGTTAAATAAATAATTTATTATTTTTCATAAAAGCTAACTTAAAACGTTAAAATAATTTGATAGAGAATTTAGTTAATTATGAATAAAGACAATCAACCAAGATTTGGCTTTGTAAATTTTGCAGAAACATGGAACGGCCGTATGGCAATGATGGGTATTTTGATTGGACTTGGTACTGAATTAATTACTGGACAAAGTATTCTCCGCCAAATTGGAATAGGTTAATATTTTAATTAATTTCTTCTGCTTTCACATCAATGGTACTTTCACTAGGCTTTGTATCTAATTGATTTTTCTTATTTGTATTCTCTAAGTCTGCACCGCAATTCATGCAGGTTTCACTTAAACCTAATGATATTGTCCCACAATTACTGCATGTATTAATTTTGGATTTGAAAGAGTTAAAACCCATAAATACTAAAACTAATAATAGAAGAGGAATTAAAAATAAAAGAAGAAGAATATTTCCAACAAAGCTAATGAAAAAGTTAAATCCAAAAATTGGAATAACGATAAGGATGATTAATGAGTAGGTAAGAAGATTTTTATTAGCTTTAAGAAAATAATTCACCTTAGTTATCCTTATCTATAATTTCTTTTTTTATTTACTAAAGTCATACTAGCAATTACTACGCTCCAACACTGTCCAAAATATAGAATCACTCCTAATAGCCATACCCACAAAGTAAGTACTAGAAAACCTCCAATAAAACCGTATGCTTGAAATCTTACTCCAAGTGAGAGAATACTTTTACTTACTGCTAGGTTCAAAGTGGTTAGGCCAATTCCAATAAGAAAAGATCCAGGTAATAGTGGTTTTAATGGAACTTTTCTACTGGGTAAAAGTGCTTGTAATAAAAGAGCCATTAAAGAAAAGCCAATTAGTGGTATTGCAAACTGACCAACTTGTAATAACGGTAATTTTAATAATAAATCAGAAATAAGATTATTAGATTTTGAAAGATTTTCTAAAACGTTACTTGGGATCATCCTAAGATTTGCACTAATTTGATCTAGTACCATTAAAAAACCAATGAAGAATACTATTAAAAAGGCTTCAACTCTATTTCTGAGAAACTTCGAAGCTTGCACTCTCCAAGCGGCATTAACTTTTTTAGAAGGAATTTCGTCCTCCCAAAGCCTATCCGAACCTCTTTGAAGAGATAGATATGCATTTCCTGCTGTAAAAAGCAAAAACATAGCCCCAAGAATTCCCGCTCCAAAACCTTGATCTATCAAATTAAATAATGTTGTCTCTACTAAATCAACTACTGAAGGAGGTAAAAGCTGAGCAGCAATAGCAATTATTTGTTGATCTAATCCTTCTTGTTTTCCTAGGAACCATGAAGCAATTGAAAGAGAAATTAGAAGGATAGGAAAAAATGATTGAAGTGTGTAGTATGCAAATGCAGCGCTTAAATCTACACAATCAGATTTGCTCCATCGCTCACAAGCTCCCCATAAACTTTTCAGTATCCATGTTGAACTTCGCTGCATATTAATTTTCTTCAAATATTTTATTTATTTACTAATTTTTATTGTATCTGATTAAGAAATTTTTCAAGCAATTATTGATTTATCATGCAACTATTTTTTCAATAATAAGTTACCCCATGGCTTTAAAATTTCAACTTTTTCTATAGATCTGCAAGCAATTAATGGAAAATTAACATCGCTCAAGTCTTCTCCTGAAACTAAATTTAAAGGATCTTTTTCTAACCACTCTATAGAACAATTGAGTTCTTCTAGTAGCAGCCAGGCTGCTGCAATATCCCATATCTTAGGGGTTGATTCTATAGCTCCGAAAGTTTGTCCCATCGCCACACTCGTAAGATTTAAACTCGATACACCTAAGAGTCTGATTTTGCCAGGAAATACTGAGTTTGGTTTTTTTTGTAAAATTTTTATTGATCTACTACACAAAGAAATGCATTCACTTTGATGATTATGTTGGCTAGGATCTATTTTTTTGTTATTTAACCAAACCCCATTACCTTTGATGGATACAAACTTTTTTTTCAATGTAGGAATTATTAAAAAAGAGGATTGCGGTTTACCATCAACAAACCTTGCCACTGATATAGACCAGTAAGGAATACCTGCAGCAAAATTTGTTGTCCCATCGAGTGGATCGACCACCCAATAAGCTTTTGAGTTTGGAATTAACTTTTGCCCTTCTTCACTAAGAACGCCTTCACCTGGAGCTATTGAAGCTAAGCCATCTACGATTGTTTTGTCACTCCATAAATCACAACTTGTTAATAATGATCCATCTGCTTTATTGCTGGCATTAATATTTCCAAAATCTTTTTTTTGACGTTGACTTACTAATTCAAATAAAGAATCTAATTCACTTAGTTGCTTATTAGTTAAATTTGTTGGATTCATCTTTGTATTCTGCAAATAGACTCTTTCTCTTTAATTTTAGTATTATTGCTACCCAAACAATTTTTACTAATATCAAGAAAAGTTAATCTTTCTAGTTCATCTATATTCAAATTGTAATTATAAATTGCATTAATATTTTTTGATTTCGCATTACTTAGTTCACTTTGCCTAACAAGAACATCTTTTAGAGTTGATATTCCAACATCGTATCTAAGTCTGGAAAGCCTTACAGACTCTTTGCTAGATTCAATTTCTTTAAGAGAAGAAATTATTTTCTCTTTATTTAATTTAAGATTTAAGTAGGCTTTACTAATACTTGTGGTCAAAACATTTTTTAGATTTTCATAAGCATATTTCTCAGATTTTGCATCTTCTATTTTTGATTTGTAAGAGTTCTTATTTTGTCCGCCATCAAAAATATTCCATGCAAAGTTTAGGCTTATCGTATTTGTGTAATTAGATCCAGATTCTTCAGGGTCAATAATCTCGGATAATGCGTCACCCTTGGTAAATGTGCTAGATAAAATGTTGCTGATGTAAATATTTGGTTTATTTTGAGCTAAAAAACTATTTGCTTGGCTCTTTTTGATTGATTTTTGAAGAAGAAGATTTTTTAAGGAAAGATTTTTATCCAAACCTTCATTAATATTTTTATTTAATCTATGATTCCAGAACCCTATTAAATTTTGCTCATTATTAGTTTCAAAATCTCCCTTTATATTAAGAATCTCTTTAAGAGAAATTTTATTAATTTCATGTTCTATTTTCTTTTCATTAAGTGATTGTCTATCTCGGGATAATTGAGCTTCTGCTTCAAGAACTTCAAATTTTGTCCCAATTCCAGCATCTAATTTCGCTTTTGCATTTTCTAAACTTGTAATTGATAAATCTAGTGTGAATTTTTTATTTTGAATATCTTGATACGACTTCTGGTATTTGTGATACCTCATTCTTGCTTCTTGAATTAAATCTTTTTTCTTAATCTCATAATTATTTTCTGCAATTTTGTAATTTGCTTTGGCAATTCTAATTTCGGATCCTCTAAGTGGGGCAATTAAATCCCATTTGATATTCAGAGACGGATTAGCTGAAAATTGTGATGTTTTATAAGTTGGTAACTTACTATCGTACTTTTTACCTGCGACATATTTTGGTAATCCATTTGCTTGAAAATCCAAGGTTGGGTATCTTTTAGCAATTTGGCTGGAAAGATTAAAGCTTGCAGAGGCTACTAAATTTTGTAATGACTTTAATTCTTGATTGTTTAATACGATTTTTTCTATTTCTTGATATCCAACAAAAGAAATATTTGATTTTTCTTCTAAAACATTATCAATGTAATTATTTGTTTCGCTTGAAAATACATTAATTGAGTAGGTACTTAGAGCAAGTGGCAAGAATAAGATAGGCTTTATTACTCTTCTAAGCATGTTATATAGTGTCGATGATATTCGATTAACCAATCAAAGTATTAATAATATCATTTGAATCATCAAGAACGTGAATTTTGGTATTTAATTGATTCTCAACTTCTTTGATATTTTTATCATCTAGAAATAAATCAGTATTTAGTTTTAACATAATAGATGGGATATAAACAGCATCTCCTAAATCCTTATTTTTCAGACCGTAAATAAGATCTTCTCCAGTAAGAAGACCTGTAACAACTTGATCTTGACCCCAATAAATACTTGGTAAACCATATAAATTAATTGTTAATCCATCAATTAAATTTAATTTATTAACTATGGGAATTAATGCTTCATAAACTAATTTACCAACAATCCAACTGACTTTTTTTGACTGTTTTATTTTTTTTGGCAAGTTCTTAGACTTCTTACTTAATATCTTTAGAAAAGTTCTAATTGATCCAACTCCATTAGATTCTTGAGGCATATTTTCGTAAGTTTTATAACTAGGTAAATTTGAACCAGCTATTAAATACCATTCGTCTGCTAGCCAACAAAAGCGAGTCCCAAGAGTAATTTGTAGAGAGGCTTGAATTTTCTCTACCTGTTTAATCGTTTTTATTGCATATTCTGGACTTATTGATTTTAATCCATCATTTTCAGGTCTAAATTTTGTAAGTCCTACAGGAACTATTGCAACTGAGAGTACTGTCTGAGAATTTTTTTTGTAGAATTCTGCAAGTTCCAAAATTGATTTCTTAAGAATATCCCCATCATTTATATCTGGACAAACAACAATTTGAGCATGTATTTGAATTGAATTTTTTTCAAACCATGAAATTTGATCAAGGATCATACCTGCTTTTTTATTTTTTAATAATTTTTCTCTTGTAGCGGGATCAGTAGCATGAACTGAGATAAAAAGTGGGGATAGTTTTTGCACAGCAATTCTTTCCCAGTCTTCTTTTTTTAAATTAGTAAGAGTTAGATAAGAGCCATACAGGAAACTTAATCTATAATCATCATCTTTTATGTATAGGCTTTTTCTTTTACCACTTGGCTGTTGATCAATAAAACAAAATGGACATCTATTATTGCATTGCTTGATTGAATCAAATAATGCATCTTTAAAATTAATACCTAAATTAACATCTTGATCTTTTTCAATACTTATATTATGAATCTCATGATTTTTATCTAAAACTGTTATGTCTAAAATTTCTTCACTAGTGAGAATCTGATAATCAATTAAATCTCTTGGTTTTTTCCCATTAATACTAATAATTGAATCACCTGATTCAAATCCTATTTCTTGAGCAATGGAATTAGCTTCAATGCTTTCAATTTCTGCAGGGTTGATTTTATAAGTAATGTTAGGAACCAAAAGGTCATTGGAGTTTTCTGTGTAATCAATTTCTTTCCACACAATTCAATGCAAAATACTCTTCTTTGTATTTATTCTAAACTTATATAGGACTCAAAGTGTATTAAATACTTTTAAAATACTAAATGAAGGTGTGAAATTAAGGGCCTTGAATTTATTAAAATATGGCATTCGCAGTTTTTAAAAACACGATTTAAATTAATTAAAATAACATAGAAAATCTTATTCATTGAAAGAATTAATTACAAAAAATTTAGAAGTGAAAGGTAAATTGAACTATGAATTGCATAAGACAGGTGATTCATACGAAAAGAGCTTTTTATCAAATCCATTATCTTTAAGATTATGGTCCTCTTTTTTTGTAATTTTACCTATTTTTGTTCAAGCCCCTTGGGTTAGATTTGAACCAATAAGTGCTCTTTGTTTTACTTTTGTTATTCTCTTTGGAGCATTTGTTTTAAATAAGAAGGGATCAAATAAGTGGTTTATTGTCAGTTCATTATTACTTGGTGTATCAGGCAGTTGGCTTGGTGGATGTTTGTTCTGGGGATGGTTAAGCCCATTTCCTATCCTACATATACCTGTTGAAGCTGTAGTTCTCCCATTAGCTTTAATTGGCCTTAGTACTAATTGGAAAATAGGTTCAAGCTTTTATATCTCTTCTTTGTTTGGGACTGCAGTTACTGACATTACAATATTTTTAATCGGAATAATGGATCAGTGGAGACAGGTTATTACAGCAGATTCCGAAACTGCACCTATGATTCTTCAAAAAACCTCTGAGAGTCTTATCCAAATAAAATCATTATCTATTATCGTTTTTGCTGCTCTTATTCTTTGGTTTATTTCAAAAGAAATTTTAGATTCTGCCACAATTAATACTAGTAGTGGTAAAGCACTCTTAGTTTCTGGTTACGTAATTCAAACTACTTTAATTGTTGACGGTATTTTTATTGTTTTAGCAATTCTGCAACCAACTTTTAGTGGATTGGTTTAATGTTAAGGCCTCCATTTTCGCAAGAACCAATTCCATTAAATAATTGGGATGTAATCGTTATAGGTGCTGGAGCTGCTGGTCTTATGACTTGTCTTGAATTACCCTCAAATTTAAAAGTGCTTCTTTTAAATAGAAATACTAGTAAGGTATCTTCCAGCAGATGGGCTCAAGGAGGAATCGCATCTGTTGTTAGACAAGATGATTCATTCGATCTTCATGCTGAGGATACTTTAAAAGCAGGTGATGGACTATGTGATTTTCAAGCTGTAGAAATGCTAGTTAAAGAAGCTCCAGGCTGTGTAGAAAGGTTGCAGAATTTAGGGATGATTTTTGATCAAAGTTCTGATCAATTAGCTACTACCTTGGAAGCAGCCCATTCACGAAGAAGAGTCTTACATGTTAAAGATCGTACTGGAAGAGCATTGGTTGAAGTTCTAGAAGATCATATTGAGAATCAAAAAAATATTCTTCACTGCAGGGGTGTAAGAGTAACTGAACTTCTCATTGAAAATAAAGAATGTAGAGGAGTACAGGTTCTTGATGGAGCAAATTTATATTGGATTAAATCTAGAGCTGTTGTTTTGGCTACAGGTGGGGGTGGGCACTTATTTACAAATACAACAAATCCTGCTCAATCCTCTGGTGAAGGCATTGCTCTTGCATGGAAAGCAGGAGCTGCTATCGAAGATTTAGAGTTCGTGCAATTTCATCCAACCGCTTTAAAATTTTATGGTGCTCCTTGCTTCTTAATATCTGAGGCACTCAGAGGGGAAGGGGCGATTTTAGTTGATAAAAATGGTGAAAGTCCAGTTGAAAATCTCGAAAATCGTGATCTAGCTACTAGAGATCAGGTAAGTAGAGCAATTATGAAAAATATGCATGATAATAATGTAGACCATGTTGGCTTAGATCTTCGGTATATTGACCCAGAAAAAATTGTAGAGCGCTTCCCCACGATCTTAAGTCGATGTCAGGATTATGGCGTTAACCCTTTAAATGAGGTTATTCCCGTAGCTCCTGCAGCTCATTATTGGATGGGAGGCGTTAAAACTGATCTAAATGCATCGTCAACAAGAAAAGGATTATATGCCGTTGGAGAAGTTGCTTCTACAGGTGTGCATGGTGCTAATAGGCTGGCAAGTAATTCACTCATGGAGTGTCTTGTTTTTGCAAGAAAAATGTCTTCAATTATCTTGAATGACCTTTCTAAATTTGAAAAATTTGATAGATCATTTCAAGAGTTTGATATTGAAGATCCTAAAGAAGATCAAATTTCTATAATTGCTGAAAAAATTGATGAACTTAGAAAACTATGTTGGTTAAATTTAGGTGTATCTCGAAATAAGGTAAATATGAGTAAATTTTTAAATTATATCCAAAATGATATAAATAAATTAGATAAAAATGATTTACTAAATAGTCTTGAAAAAATAAAATTTGATCAAAAAGTAAAACTTAATGAACGTAATAGAAGAGCATTAAATCTTTTACTTGATTTAAAGAATAGACAAATAACCACCATAACTTTATTAAAAGCTTGTTTGTATAGAGAAGAAAGTAGAGGAGGGCATTATAGAGATGATTTCCCTGCAAAAGATAAAAATTGGGAATGCCATACTAGACAACAGTTAGATCAAAAAATTCATAAAAGATTTATTAAAAATTAAGATCTCCCTGATAGTCGGTTTTTGTTGCTAATTCATTTAAGTCACGGGTACCACTAATAATTTCTCCATTTATTTCCCAAGAAGGAAATCCACTGATTCCTTTCGTTTGGCACAGCGCATACTCATTATCTTTACCATCTTTAGCACATTCAACTACTTTTAATTCTTTAACTGCTTCCTTACCAAATAATTGTTTTTGATCGTGGCAATGCGGGCACCAGTATGCACTATACATAATAATATTGCTTTCACTTAAAAATTTTGCAAACTTTACCTTCTGGGGAGAGCTTGAAGTGGTAATTATTGGCGATACATTTTTAGTTGGGTTTGTAACATCAATTGCATTAGAGGGGTCAACGTTTGTTGACCAAATTAGTCCACCAAGTAGGACACTAATGGCTACAATAAAACCTCTAAAAATCATAGGTTCTCTACTTTCGAACTTTGCTCCAATCATAGAAATTATAAAGATAGAAAACGATAAAATTGCTGAAAGTATACAAAAAAAACAATATGCTTGAATCTTAAAAAACATTATATTTATCAATAAAAAGCTAAATGTTGATGACGCACAAGAAATTAGAAATACTAACCACCATAAAAATTTATTTAGTTTTTCTTTTGGGGAAATTAAATTAAGCGAGAGTATTATTGTGATAATTAATATTGATAAATATGTTATGAATCCAGCTAATGAGAGAGGTACATTAACTTGATTATTTTCAAATAAAGTACCCCAAGGACTATTTAAAACTGTTTCACAACCATTTTGTATCCCTGGGCATGAAAGCGAAGTAAATAATCCCCAGTTTTTTAAAGTAATAGAACCTGTGTCAACTATGCCTATAGTGCTGAAAATTGCGATTATGATTTTTGGCCATTTCAAATCTTTTTTATTTCTTCTGTTTAAAGTCTTAAGTGCCATACAAAATCAAAGTTTGATATTTACATTATCTATCCTAATATTATCTTGGCATGAGAGTTATATACGAAATGCTGTTTAAATCTTTTAATTCTTATTTTTCAAGTTGTGAAGCAAAATAGTATCAATGTAAAAGAAAAAAAACTATCTAAGATTGCATTCAGTCATGTTGGTTGTGAGAAAAATCTTGTTGATACTGAACATATGCAAGGCTTATTAGATAAAGAGGGTTATGAAGTTGACAGCAATATAAATGATGCAAATGTTGTTGTTGTAAATACTTGTAGTTTTATTCAAACAGCTAGAGAAGAATCTATTAGAAAAATTCTAGAATATACAAATCAAGGAAAGGAAGTAATAGTTGCAGGCTGTATGGCTCAGCATTTTAAAGATGAGCTTATAAAAGAAATTCCTGAAATAAAAGGTTTGGTTGGAACAGGAGATTATCAAAAGATAGCCAAGGTTTTAGACAGAGTAGAAAAAGGGGAAATCGTCAATGAAGTTTCAAAAATACCTGAATTTATTGCAGATGAGGAAATGCCTCGTTTTGTAGACAAAAACAAATTTGTTGCTTATCTTCGGATTGCTGAAGGCTGTAACTATAATTGCGCTTTTTGTATTATTCCTAAGTTGAGAGGCCCTCAAAGAAGTAGAACAATAGAATCTATAGTTTCAGAAGCCAAAAGTCTTGCAAAAAAGGGTATTCAAGAAATCATATTAATTAGTCAAATAACAACTAATTATGGTCAGGATATTTATGGAAAACCATCATTAGTCAAACTTTTGAATGAGCTTTCTAAAGTTTCAATTCCTTGGATAAGGATACATTATGCTTATCCAACAGGTTTAACTGACGAAGTTATAAGAGCTTTCAAAGATTCAAAGAATATAGTACCTTACTTTGATTTACCACTTCAGCATAGTCATCCAGATGTGTTGAAAAGTATGAATAGACCTTGGCAAGCTTCTTTGAATGAATCAATTTTGGAGAAAATTAGAGAAGAAATTCCATCTGCCGTATTAAGAACTAGTCTCATTGTTGGTTTCCCGGGAGAACAAAAAGAACATTTTGAACATCTTCTCGAATTTTTGGATAGGCACAAATTTGATCATGTTGGAGTTTTTATTTTTTCTCCTGAGGAAGGAACTGCAGCTTTTCATTTGCCAAATAAAATATCTCCAGAGGTTGCAGAGGCAAGAAAAGATAACGTTATTTCAGTTCAACAAAATATCTCTAAAGAAAAAAATCAGACATATGTTGGTTCAAAAATGAAGATTTTGGTAGAACAAATATCTGATAATAACGAATTAATTGGTCGATCCTACAATTTCGCGCCTGAAATTGACGGGACTGTAATTTTATCTGTTAAAGAGAAAATTGATTTGAAAAATTATATTGGTAAATTTGTTGAAGCAAATATTTCTTTTGCGGATGAATATGATTTATATGGAGAGACTATTAAAATTTTGTAGTTTTTTAAATTAATTTAACTGCTCTTAATAGCTTATCTAATGCGAAAGCAGCTCCAAAACCAAAACCAATAAATGCAAAATAGAAAATGATGTTCATTAATTTTTTTATTTTTATTTAATTTAACATCAGATGAAAAGATTAGATTTTTTCGTTTAATTTCTTAATCTTGGATATATGGTAATTTTTTGTATAAACATTCTTCTGCTTTTTGTAGTTCCCGGCCTAAATATAGAGCATGATCGAATCTTGTTATTAAGTCATTTCTTTCTTCAGTGATCAATATTCCAAGTTGTTTCGCACTAATTCCTTTAAAAACTTCATTACAAACTCTTTTATTTTGAGAGTCGCATTTAATTGGTTCATTTGTTTCTGGGTCAAGCGCATATCCGTCATCATTAATATTATTTAGAAAGTGCTCTAAAATTATTTTATTTTCTTCTAAATCTACTTTTATAATGAAATAACCGTTTGGATCTAAGTCTATATATCGGTTGGATAGAATATTATCAATCTTTATTTTTTCATTTAAACTTTGACTTGAATCCATTTTGGGAATTTAATTTCAAACTATATTACTAATATAATCTTTGGTAAAGCCGAATAATTTTTATTTAAAGGGTATAGATTTATTTTCAAAATCAATTTCCATCTCGGTTTGTTTATTCACTTCATTTAGCCAAGGACTAATTATATTTTCCATATTTTTGTCAAACCACTTATGCAAGCTTATGGTGCTTTTAGCAAAAAAACCCCTCCGTCTTTTATGTTTACCACCCGCTCCAGGATCAAACAAATGGATACTATTTTTTATTGCCCATTCAATTGGCTGGTAATAGCATAATTCAAAATGTAAATTAGATATTTCTTCTTGACTGCCCCAATATCTACCCCATAAGTTGTTTTGATTTTTAACGCACATCGACATAGCAAAAATTTCATTTGAATCATGTTTTGATGCACTAAAAAATAAAAGATTTTTTTTATTATCAACCAGTGTTTCGAAAAATGTAGATGTCAGATATTTACTTCCCCAAACTCCCCACCTCGAACAATGCTGTTCATAAAAATTATGCATTTTTTTGAGGATTTCTTGGTTGATATCATTTTCATTAAAAATTTCTACTTTAATATCTTGTTTAGTAATTGATTTCCTCTCTTTTTTTATATTTTTTCTCTGATTAGAGTTAAATCTAGAAAGAAAATCATTAAATGTTTTTTCTCCATTACTTCTCCATTCACTACTGGAATTTATCCATTCATGGTATCCCAAAGATTTAAGATGGTTGCCCCAGCTTTCATCAATATATAAAAAATTACAACTTAGAATTTTGTTCGTAATCGCAAAGCTTTCGATATGGTTTATAAGTAAATTTGTAATTGCTTTCTTGTCTTTATTTTTTTTATAAAGAAATTGATATCCATTTACAGGACTATAAGGACTCATTCCAATTAATTTAGGGTAATAATTTAAATTCAGTTCTTGCGCCAATCTTGCAAATGATTGGTCAAAAATGAATTCTCCATAACTATGATTTTTTAAAAAAAGTGGCGCAATTCCTAATATCTCTTCATTTTTAAAAGCAACAAAATATAGTGGCTGCCAACCAGTTTCTCTTGAAACACTTTTTGATTTCTCAAGGTTTTTAATCCAAGTCCATTCATAAAATGGATTATTAATTTCCTTTGCTAATTCATTCCATATCTCCTTGGAGATTTCCTTAATCGATAATTTGACTTCAACTTTATGTATTGGTTGGTTCATTTATTATTGAATCTATTTTAAATTTTTTTGTAATGAATATGGATTTCATTATTCATTAAATTTTTAATTGATTTTATTTCCCATAGTCTTTCGAGATTAAAAATCGCATTTGTTTGTTCTGGAGGGATCCACGTATATCTACCTCCAATAATTCGTGGAATTATTGTAATTTTTATATCTGTTATTAGATCCTCTTTTATAAATGAATTTATAAGTTTTGCACCTCCTAAAAGAGCTAAATCATTTATCCCTTGTTTTTTGAGTGAAATTAAAGTTTTTCCCCATGAATCTTCGAAAAAAAGTTCTTTCTCGAATTCATTATTCGACGAATTATCAACTTTTCTTGAGCTTATTAGCCATCGTCTAATTGGTTGACGAAAGTACTTCCAATTAATGTTAAATTTTTTGCTATTTGAAGCAACTATAGAAATTGGTTGGTTTTTTGATATATTTACTTCGTCATTATCATTGAGATTTTTAACTAGGTAAGTTGATTGATGAGCTATTAAAGTACCTAAACCAAAAATGGTGGCGTCAACCATTGATAAGTTTTGATTTAATATTTTTTTATCTTCATCGCTTCCAAGATGCGATTCCCCACCTCCAGGAAATGCAATTCTCCCATCAAGACTTGATGCTATAACAATTATTACTCTTGGGATACTCAAGTTTGCGTTACTAAACTATTTTCAAATTTCAATTTCAATGAATTGGTTAACTTTTGATCAACATAAATTTCTGCAGCATTATTTGGGCTTTCTTGGAGTCTTATTTTGTGTAATGTTGCACCAATTTGATGTATTGGTTTTTTAAGAATATCAGAAATATATAAAGCTATATTTTCAGCAGTTGGAACACAATTATGGAAAAATTCGATGTCTTTATTAAGAAAAGTATGATCTAGTTGTTCAACAACTAAATCATTAATTATCTCTTGGAGGGCAGATAAGTCGCAAACCATTCCTGTTCTTTTATCAATATCTCCTTTTACAGTTATATCGACAAGATAGTTATGACCATGTCCATTAACTCTGGCACATTTCCCATAGATTTTTTTATTTTCATCAAAGGATATTTCTTCTTTTGCAAGTCTATGAGCTGCTGCAAAATGAGTTTGTACTGTTAAAAATGCTTCCATGTTTTTTCCAAAATAATCTGCCCATAAATTTGGGTTTTCATAAAGTCTTAGACTTGTAAGAGGTAAATCATCCTTCAGACGTAGCCAAATGACCTTTACTAATGCTTCAGTTGTGGGAAGTATACCCTCTTGATTATCAACATTAAATTCTGGCCAGACATCATTTAAAAAACGAAAATCTAATTGTCCAGTAACCTTATCTTTAATAGAGTGTTTTACATCAGAGAGATTAAGTACCATTCCATCAGAGTCTAGTTCTCCACCCATTGAAACAATAAGTTCATAATTATGACCATGTCCTGGTGCAATACTGCACTTTCCAAAAAGAGATAAATTTTCTTCTGGGCTTTTTTCAGGAAGCCAATAGCGGTGACTAGAACTAAAGCAGGCACGTCGAGTTATGACGCATTCACGTCCTTTCCCATGTAATGGTTTGGATTGTGTAGAAGTCATAATTGTCTGCGATAATACTATCTTAAGGTTTTAAATACGCTTTTGTCTTTATGGAACAATCCATTATCAAAAAAACAGTTCATACGATCAAGGGCAGAAGCATATTTTTAATAGGAATGATGGGTTCTGGCAAGTCACAAACTGGTTTGAAGCTGGCTGAATTATTGAAGTATAAATACATTGATTTAGATTCATTAATAGAGAAGTTGGCAAAAAAATCTATTAATCAAATTTTTAATGATGAAGGAGAAGATAATTTTCGTGAATTAGAAGCAAACTGCCTTAAAGAAACTATCAAAATTCCTTCATTAGTAATCTCAACTGGGGGAGGAATAGTTACCAAACCGGAAAACTGGGGAATCTTAAGACAGGGAATAATTGCTTGGATAGATCTCGACAAAGATATAGCAATTGAAAGATTGAAAAATGAAATTAAAAATAGGCCACTTCTTCAGGGCAAGAATCTAAATGATCTATATATGAGCATTTTTCAATCTA
The DNA here is from genome assembly GCA_003212655.1 of Prochlorococcus sp. AG-436-D21. Classification (GTDB taxonomy): domain Bacteria; phylum Cyanobacteriota; class Cyanobacteriia; order PCC-6307; family Cyanobiaceae; genus Prochlorococcus_A. The sequence goes on from QCPF01000004.1 coordinate 23,606, forward strand.
GAGAAAATTTGTATTCTCAAGCAGATTTAAGAATTCAAGTAAAAAAAGAAAATATTGAAGAAGTTGCTATGAAAATAATTAATGCAATTCATAAAGAAATAATTAGTTAATCTGGTTCAATTCTTACTGCAAACCATTTGATAACGAATCCTAATTTTATTTCTAATTCATAAGTGCTTTCCAATAATTCTTCAAAAAATTCCTGATCAGGATCTTCTATATTTTGATATATTGTTTGTGTTTCTGTCTTACTAAGCCAATTCTTTAACCATAAAATTGCTTCTTGCTTTGATACAATTTTTTCTTTTGAATCTGGCTCTAATAAAACATAATGATCTGATGCTCTTATTAGTGGATTTGACATAATGAAAATTCTTTTTGGATTAATTCTTTGCTTGATTTTTCAAGGAATTTTTTTAGAAAGTTCTTTTGCTCTAGTAGATTCTAACGTACAAGAGTTTTTGGAAAATCGTTTAAATCAATGGCCAGAATTATATTTGCCAAATTTGAAATTATCTGATACCTCTAAGGATTTAATTTATCCTAAATGGTTCGAGGGGAATTGGCTTGTTACTTCTCAAGATATAATTAATGATTCAGAAGAGCCAGTTATTTATAAAGTAAATTTCTTTAAGAATGATTCAGATTTAATTGTTGGTAATCGTGCAAAAAATTCTGAATCTATTGGAAAAGCAATATTTGGTGATACCTTAATTAAGGTTGTAAATGATCCTCAATCTATTAATAATCAAATTATTTATTTAAAAGATGATTTTTATATCGATTCAAGAATTACAGAGAGAAATCAGATAGAAGATGATGATATTTTTTTCGCAGATGAGCTAGTTATACAAACAGCGCATAAGCCAGGTGCTTCACGGATTAATCAGGTAGAGACTATTAGTAAATTTCAAAAATGTTCCGAAGAAATATTCGAAGTTGATAATTCAATCAAACCATCAATTTGTGGAGTGCAATATGTTGCTTCTTACGGTTCAAAAGTTGGTGATCCTTCTACTCATGCAATAAAAACAAATAAATATAAATTGACCTTTGAATTTATTGAAAGTTAGCACTAAAAAGATATTCTTCTAAGTTGTTTCTCCATATGAAAAGATTTTCTAAATAAGGATTATTTATGTATTCTTGGCTCCCTTCTCCTGAAAGAATTGGCCCTGCAGACTTTGGAAATTTAAGAAGGGATAACTGAGCAGCAATTGAAATATCTGCAATTGAAAAATTATCTCCAACTAAATATTTTTTGTTGATCAAGGATTTTGATAAAGCTTCTAGTAATTTTTGGAGTTCTAAATTATCTTTAGAAGACAAAACTACATTAGAAATTTTACTAAGATTTTTAAAAGGTAATTTATCAACGATACTTTTAACTGAAGAAGGTATTTCATCTGGAAGTAATGCAGTTCTTAGATGTGGATTTTCTATTGCAGATTTTATTAAAACTTTTCTACAAGTTGTAGCCATTGTAGTATCTGCCCAGTCTTCAATTAGTTTGCATTGTGCAAATAATATTGGGTCCTCAGGAAAGAGTGGATTGTTATCATTTTTTTTATCTATATATTCGCAAATAGTTGAAGAGTCATTAATAACTTGATCATTACTATCGACTATTACAGGCACTTGTTTTTGACCTGATAATTTAAAGATTTCAAATTGGCCTATCCCAGGTGTCACTTCTTCAACTCGATATTGTAGTTTTTTTGCATGAAGAGCCATCCTTGTTTTTAAACAAAAAGCACTATGCCTAAATTGATATAATGTGATCATGCTGTTAAATGTTTGTTAAAACTTAGCTAAAAAAGTAATCTATTTGTGGAGCTGATGGGCGAATTTTTCTCTAATGTTGCAAGATATCCAAAGTATTTGATATCTATCATTGTTGGGGGACTTGTTGCTTTGCTTGAACCTTTATTCAAGAATAGATCAAATCCAATCACAATAGTTGGGTTGATATCTTCTATCTTCAGTGCCTTCATAACTATTTATTTTGTCTTGCAAGCGATGACAAATCCAATAAATTTACAACAATAATGCCAAATAATTACCGCCTTGCAAAAGTTTCTTCTCTTTTGAAGAAAGAAATAACCCTTATTTTGCAGAATGATTTGGAAAATGATCTTATTAGAGATCATTTCGTCAATATTTCTAAGATTGATTTATCAGGTGATCTGCAACACTGTAAAATTTACATTACTTCAACTGCTCAAAATAAAGTGCGGCAAGAAATTATAGAAAACTTGAATACTGCTAAAAGCTCTATAAGATATATTTTAGGAAAAAGGATTGAAATGAGAAGAGTTCCGGAGATAATTTTTAAAGACGATGTTGTTCTTGATAAAGGATTATCCGTCCTGAAACTTCTCGATCAATTAAAAAATACAAATCAAAATAATAATGTTGAGGAAAAGGATGCCAATAGTTGATCTACCCCTTGATCAAAGAAATATCATTATTACTCGATCAAAAGAAGGGATATTGGATATAAAAAAGATATTCACAAGCAAGGGTGCTAATGTATTTGATTTGCCTGCAATAAGTATTGGTGACCCTGATGATTTGAATCCTCTTGACGAAGCATTAAATCAAATAAATGATTTTCATTGGATTATTTTTTCCAGTAGTAATGGGATCAAATTTGTGGATAAAAGAATGAGATATTTTAATAGTTCATTAAAAGAATGTTCTAAAAAAACAAAAATCGCCGTAGTGGGAGAAAAAACCTCAAAAACTCTTGATGATTTTGGGATTAAGGCTGATTTTATACCTCCAGAATTCGTTGCTGAAAGTTTAATTGATAATTTCCCAGTATCTGGTTATGGACTTCGAGTCTTTGTACCAAGAGTTCAAACAGGTGGTAGGGATCTAATTGCAGATCAATTTAGAAAGGCTGGTTCCCGTGTATTTGAGGTTGCTGCATATGAAACTAGATGTCCTGACTCAATTCCGGAAGAAACAATTGATATTATTTCTAATCGAAAAGTAGATGCAATTATTTTCTCAAGCGGTAAAACCGTAGTAAATGCCGCTTTTTTACTAGAAAAAAAACTTGGTAAAAAATGGTTAGAATATTTTGATCAGATTAAGTTGTTAACTATTGGACCTCAAACAACAAAAATATGTAACAAGATTTTTGGAAGAGTTGATAGTCAGGCACAAAAATATACTTTTGAAGGACTGCTAGATCTGGCAATTAATATTTTTAGTTAGAAAAATTTTTTGAATAGTTCTTTTCAACTAAATCTTTGAACCTATCAATATTTGCCTGTAATTCGTTTGTAACCATTTTGCCTAAGATATTTTCTTCCATAAAACGCGCAATCATTTTAGGTAGCTCATAAGTTATTGCTAAATTTACCGTTGTGATTTGATCAGTTTTACTTTCGAAAACTACTGATCCCTCTGTTGGTAAACCTCCTATAGATTTCCATTTAAGTTTGCTTCTCTCGACCCTTTCTGTAATTTGAGCTTTCCATTTAAACCTAAAACCATTTGCAGCCAAAGTCCATTCTGTTAAATCTGGTAATGTATTAGTTTCTTCATCAATTGTTTTTACAGATTCAATCCAACTCATCCAAAGTGACATTGAGTCTAAATCGCTCCATGTATCCCAAACATTTTCAAGAGGCGCATTAACTACTGTTATTACGTCATGTTTTAGCCAAGTACCCATCAATTAACTTACCGCAAGATTCTTTGCTAATTCTGCTTTCTTCTCTAAGATTGCAGCAGCAGCCAAATGACCACTCATTGTAGCTCCCTCCATAGAGTCTATGTAATCTTGTTTTGTATAACTACCAGCCATGAAGAAATTAGATATAGATGTTCTTTGATTAGGTCTGAATGGTTCCATACCAGGAGCTTCTCTATAGAGTGATTGTGGAATTTGTACAACATTACTCCAAAGCAATTTAAGGTTTTTTGAGGATGGGAATAAACGGCGAACCTCTTTATCTATTTCCTTTGTAATTCTTTCTGTAGATCTTCCCATCCATCTATCGCCAGGCGTTAAAACACATTGGAGAAGTGATCCCATATCTTTTTTTCTATAATCTGCCGGACTTGCTAGAGCTAAATCAGCAAAACAACTGAAAGAGGCATCAGCAGAATAAAGAAGGTTATCTAGTCCAATTGGTTCGTTTCCAGTATTATCTTTTTGTAATTCAGTAACCCAACCATCATATCTTAATTGGATTGTGGCAACAGCAACAGCTCTAAGTTTTTTTAAACCTTCAAATTCTTTAAATTGATACCATTCTTTTGGGATAATTTTTTTTATTCCAGGAACATCACAGGCAGCTAGAAATTTATCTGCAAACACCGCCTTAATTCCTTCAGGAGAAGATATTTTTAATTGATTAACTGAATAAGAGGAAGTTTCCTTTTCATAAATTATTTCTTCTACCTTATGGTTAAGATGTATTTTTGCTCCTTTGTTTGTAATGTAGTCGACAATAGGTTGAGTTAACCACTTATGTGGAGAACCTTTTAAAAGATTCAGTTTTGAGGCTTCTGTTTTTGAAGCAAACATCATGAAGATGGTTAACATACATCTTGCTGAAATATCTTTGCAATTTATAAAACCTAAAGCATATGCAATAGGATCCCACATTCTTTCCAAACTTTTTTCACTTCCACCATGGTTTAAAAACCATTCTTTAAAACTAATCCTATCTAGATCTCTAATTATTTTCATTGCGCCCTCATAGTCTATCAATCCTCTCACTATTGGGCTTGTTCCCAAAGCTAGGGCATTTCTGAACTTATCTACCCAAGTAAGTTGTTCGGTGGTAAAAAAGGCTTTTAGTCCATTGAATGGAGCACCTAAGGGAAATCTGAAATCTAAAGATTTCAAATTTCCACCATTATTGATGAAAAGATGAGTATGATCTTTCGGGAGTAAATTTTCTAAAGCTCCCACTTTTTTCATTAATTTGAAAAGATTTGCGTAATTGTAAAAAAATACATGTAAACCCATTTCAATGTGGTTGCCATCCTTATCTTCCCAACTTCCTACTTTGCCTCCCCAAAAAGACCTGCTCTCATAAATTTCTACTTCGTGACCTTCATCAACTAAATTGACTGCTGCTGTAAGACCAGCTAATCCAGAACCGACTATCGCAATTTTCACTTTTTTCTTAAAATTATAACAAATCAAGTTTGGATATTGTTTGTTATATGCATCCTATCGATTAAGTTTTTATATTATATGTAGTAGGAAATCTTTGTTTATGGAAAATGTAGAAGTTAAACAGGAAATTAAGAACTCTGATGATGGCAAAGGTATCTTAATTACGAATGACGCTATAGAGCAAATCGCAAATTTATTAAAAGGTCAAAGTGATAAAAAAGCTCTGAGGGTAGGAGTAAGATCAGGTGGTTGTAGTGGGATGAGTTATACGATGGATTTTATAAGAGATAATGAAATAAATCCTGATGATAAAGTTTATGATTATTCATTAAAAGCTGATCAAAACTTTCAAGTTGTTTGTGATCCTAAAAGTCTCTTGTATATATACGGAATGCAATTAGATTTTAGTAAGGAATTAATTGGAGGTGGCTTTAATTTTGTAAACCCTAATGCTTCTCAAACTTGTGGATGTGGAAGCTCCTTTGCAGTTTAATAATAATGAATAACGAAATTAATCCCATTGAAGAGGATTTTAATGCAGCTCTATCGAGATACAAAGCTGGGCAAGATTTAATTTCTATCGTTCAAGATTTTCAAAAAATTATACAGCAAATACCAAATCATTTTGCTGCTTGGACTTGTCTATCATGGCTATATTTACTTTTGAAAAATAATGAAGAAGCTTTGGCAGCTGCCAGACAAGCAGTTCGATTAAATCAGCAAGATCCACAAGCAAGAATGAATTTATCTTTAGCTCTTTTGGCTACTAATAATAAAGGTGTAAGGGATCATATTGAGTTAATAAAAAAAATGTCTATGATGATGCCTGATCTGAAAAGTGAGTTGAAAGAATCTGTTGAGGATGGATTAAGTAGATATCCTGAATGGCCTGAGTTAACCAAAGTTAAAAAATGGTTGGAAATTTAATTTGTATAAAATTTTAGTATTGAGTAATGGGCATGGAGAAGATCTATCTGGTAGTTTAATAGCTAAGCAATTTGTAAAAAGTGGATATTATGTTAATGCTTTGCCAATTGTTGGTAAAGGAAACCATTATCAAAAAGAAAAAATTAAGATTATTGGAAAAACTAAAGAATTTAGTACTGGAGGAATTGGCTATAATTCTTTTAAGGGGAGACTAAGTGAGATTTTTGGAGGAGAAATATTTTATCTTTTAAGAAAATTATATTTAACCTATAAACTAAGAAAAAAATATGATTATTTTTTTGTAGTTGGAGATATTGTGCCAATTTTTTTTGCATGGATTTGTAAGAAAGATTTTTTTACATATTTAGTTGCTTATTCCAGTCATTATGAAGGGAAGTTAAAATTACCGTGGCCTTCTAAATTTTTCTTGCTCTCACAGAAAGCAAAAAAAATATATACGCGAGATTCCCTTACTGCTAATGATTTAACTTTGCAATTAAAAAAGAAAGTGTCTTTTTTAGGTAATCCATTTATGGATAAGTTTTTTTCTAGAAACAAAGAATTAACGAATGCTGAATTTAGTATTGGATTATTTCCAGGAAGTAGATTCCCTGAGACTTTACATAATTTTGTTTTGATTTTAGAGGTATTAGAGGCATTGTCAGATTTAAGATATTTTCAAAATATTAAGTTTAATTTTGCAATAGTTAATACTCTATCTTCATTAAAAATAAAGGAGATATTTCAAAAAAGAGGATGGTTCAAACTAGAAAACATAAAAGATAATAATCTCTTAAAATTCCAATATAAATTTTTAGAAGTGAATATATATTGGAATAATTTTGACAAAATATTATTGAAGAGTAGATGCTGTATCAGCATGGCAGGAACAGCAACAGAGCAAGCGATTGGATTAGGAAAACCTGTTATTCAGATTGAAGGTAAAGGTCCACAATTTACAAAAACTTTTGCTGAAGCGCAAAGACGTTTGCTTGGAAAGTATGTTTTTTGCGCTTGTAATTATAAAGGTAAGAATGATCAAATCAATCAGACAATAAAATTGATCATAAAAATAATATATCTCATACAGTTAAATAAGAAGTTTATGATCTCATGTAATGAAAATGCTAAAAAAAGACTGGGTGAAAACAAAGCTTGTTTTAAAATGGTTGATGATATAAATATTGTTATAAAAAATGACTAAGGAGAATAATCAAAATAACTTAAAACAAGTTATCGATAATTTGTTATTAATAAATTTATTTACAGTTATTTTTTTTGCAATATTTTTTATTTTTGCAATCATCATGCAATTTAATGGCATATTTATTTTTATTGATTTAATTCAGATAGTTTGGAATCCTCTTGTAGTTCCATTGATAACAATTCTTATTATTGGTGCTTTAGTAAACGGCATTAATTCTTGGTGGAGGCGTAAATTGCTTTCTCAAGAAGAGGATATTTAAAATTATAATTTTTGAGTTTACTGCTAATTACTTTTTGTCCTTCTAATACAACTTTTGCTCCATCTCCTAACAATATTTTTAAAACCGCTCCAGGTACTGGAAGTAAATTAGGTCTATTCAGACATTTGCCTAAAGTCTGAGAAAAGTCTCTCATTAATACTGGATTTGGTGCAACAGCATTAAATACTCCGGAATACTTTTTATCAACTAATGCTTGAGTAATTAATGCACATAAATCAGTTCTATGAATCCAACTCATCCATTGCTTACCATCTCCAATTGGTCCACCTAATCCAAATTTAAAGATAGGGAGCATTTTTCCTAATGCTCCTCCATCTGCCTCTAGAACAATTCCAATTCTAAAAATAATTAACCTTGAGAAAAATGGTTTTTCAGCTGCGACCGCTTCCCATTTTTTGCAAAGATTAGCTAGAAAGTCTTTTCCTTCAATACTATTTTCAGTGAATTCATCAGACAAACTTGTACCGTAGTAACCTATTGCTGATCCATTTACGATGACTTTTGGATTGATTTTGAAATTTTTAAGGGTTTTCATCATGAATTTTGTAGTGTTAATACGACTATTTTCAATCTCTTGTTTTTGTGAAGAAGTCCATTTTTTTTCTGCTATGGGTTCTCCCATTAAGTTAATAATTCCATCTGTTTCTCTTAAAATATTTAGAAGATTTTCGTTATTCCAGTTTTTTTCTTTTGATAAATCTATTTGAAAAAATTTAAATCTATTGAAATCTAAATCAAGTTTTAATTTACTTATGGGTTTTCTACTTACAATGTATATTTCGTGTTTTTCATTGAGTAGTGTTGGTACTAATTCTTTACCAACAAATCCAGTGCAGCCAAGTAGTAAAAGACGCATATTTTAAATATATTTATCATTTAAGGCTATTAAATTTTTTAGATGTTTGTAATTATTATTCTGTTATCAATTTTTTTAAATATTTGTCAAACAAGTTTTTGTATAATAAATTTCAAATAACTTTGTTAACTTTATTATGACAGATTCTATACCAAAGAAACCTCTCAAGAAAGGAAGCTTAGTTTTTGTTGATAGAGAAAATTATATAAAAAGTATCGAGGCTCTAGCTAGTGATAATGATCTACCTAATTATGTATTTGAAGGTCCTGGAGAGATTCTTTCGGTCAAAGATGAATATGCTCAGATTCGATGGCGCAGACCTGTCCCAGATGTTTGGTTGAAATTAGATCAACTGAAAGAATATATTCAATAAATTTTATAACTAAAAGTTTTTATTTTTTTTCTCTGTAGACATCTTTGATTGGATTCTTTTTGCTTCTTTGATCATTTCTTTACCATCAAATAAGTAATTATCCACGTATCCTTGTGTATATCTATCAAATTCTGATAGTGCATCTTTAACTTGTGAAAAACAATGATAAAGATCGAGTCCTAAAGCTGAAATAGACTTTGGAACTATTTTCTTGTTATAAATTTTTTCTACTTTTTCTATTTTCTTTTGTGAAAGACTTATATAACTGCAAAAATTTTCCATTAGTTGTTCATCATATGGATCCGCAGATAGTTCTTTGATTTCATTGTTCAAAGGTTTAATTATTTGATTAATTAATCTATTGATCGGAGTGAAAATTTCTTTAATCCATGTTTCAACTTCTTTGTCTTTAATTGAAGAATTATATTTTTTTGAATTAAATTTTACTTCCCAATTTTCGTTTAACGAATCAAATGATGAACTGGAAGAGAAAAAACTCCTATCATACTGTTCTTTTTTGATAGGGTCATTTAGAGTCTCCCAGGCATTTTGTATTGCAAGAAATCGTTCTTTTTTGCCGCCTGCATCAGGATGATGCTGCTTAACTAAGGAACGATATGAAGATTTAATTTCACTTATGGTTGCATTTTTTTTGAGGCCTAATTCTTCATATAAATTTTTTTCCATTTTTATGATTTATGGATTAAAGATAACCATCTTTTCTAGCTTGAATTGAGGTATTTGATTCAAACATTGCCGTTGATAAATATCTTTCACCAAAACTTGGAAGAATAACTATCAATCTTTTATTCATGAGTTCTTTCCTTTTACCGATTTTTATAGTTGCGGCTAAAGCTGCACCGCTGCTGATGCCAGATAAAAGGCCTTCAAATCGAGCTAATAAACGGCCATAATAGAATGCTTCATCGTCATCTATTTTTATAATTTCATCTATTAACTTAGTATTCAGTACTTTCGGTACAAAACCTGCTCCAATTCCTTGAATTGAATGAGATCCTGCTACTTCTCCAGAGATTACAGCACTTTTTTTGGGCTCTACAGCATAAATTTTGCAATTTGGATTAACTTTTTTCAAAAAACGTGCGCAACCAGTAATTGTCCCTCCTGTGCCTACTCCTGTCACTAGTCCATCTAAATTGTTATTTGATTGTGACCATATTTCTTGAGCCGTTGTTCTTTCATGAATATCTGGATTAGCAAAGTTTTCAAATTGATTAAATTGATAACTATTTGCAATACTTGAAGACAACTCATTAGCTAAATCTAAAGCTCCTTTCATTCCTTCTTTCCCAGGCGTTAACTGTAATTCAGCTCCATATGCTCTCAACATTGCCCTTCTCTCAATACTCATCGTATCCGGCATAGTTAATATTAATTTATATCCTTTTGCTGCTGCAACCATTGCTAATGCGATGCCAGTATTTCCACTTGTTGCTTCAATTAACGTTGTTTTATCTGGTGTTATCAATCCTTCTTCTTCAGCTTTACATAGCATTGAATAAGCAATGCGATCTTTTACGGAAGCTGATGGATTGAAACTTTCTAGTTTGGCTATTATTTCTGGATAACAATTAAAGTACTTTCTTATTCGATTTAATTTAACTAAGGGGGTATTTCCAACTAGAGAGGTTATATCATTTGCTATTTCCATGTAATGATTATTTAAATTGCAAAATTCAATCTCCTATACCAATAATAATTGTATTTAAAGAAATTTATATAATTTTCTCAAAAGAATTTAATTTATAATAATTTCTCCTGAAAATATTTAGTATTATAAAATGTAGTTTTCTAAGATGGTTATGTATTTGTTGGAACTAAGTTTGAGATATTCACCTTTTCCACTTTCAATTCAAAAAAAAGAAGTTGAGGAAGTCAAACGAATTTATGATGAAATAAAAAGTTCTATGAATGAAACTTTAGAATCCTCAAAGTTGATTGAATTAAGCTGTGATAAAGTGCAAGACAAATTAATTGCTGTCAGAGCTAAAGAAATCATTTCTGTTCAGATATATGAAAAATCATCAGTAGCAGGAGGAGCTAAAAGACCAGGATTTTCTCTCAACATAGATTGATAGATTTAATGAGAGATTCTCCTGAAAATGAAATACCTCATATTCATTTTAAAGATGTCTCTTTTTCATATCCTGGAAAGAAAGAAAATTTAATTTTTAAATGTAATTTTTCAATAAAAAAGCCTGGATTTTGGATGGTTGTAGGTAAAAATGGCAGTGGAAAAAGTACCCTTTTAAAATTAATAAATGGAATAATTAAACCTAAAAATGGAGTCATTTACTCTAAAGCGAATATAGGGACGGTATTTCAAAACCCTGATCATCAAATATTAATGCCAAATTGCAGAAGCGAACTTTTAATTAATATTAACCAAAATTTAAGTGCCTATGAAATTAATAAAAAAATTGAATATGTGCTTGCTAAGGTGGGGTTGAATGGTTTTGAAAAAAGGCCAATACATACGTTAAGCGGTGGGCAAAAACAACGCTTAACTATTGCATGTGTTCTTATTAGTAATAGAAATTTTATTCTTTTAGATGAGCCTACAGCTTTACTTGATCAAACCAGCCAATTAAAAGTTTTAAAAACTATTAAAAATCTTACGAGAGATTATAAAAAACCTTTATCTGCTTTATGGATTACTCATCGTTATGAAGAATTAATATATGCAGATTCAGTAGCAGAGTTGAAAAATGGATTTTTATCTAGCTGGCAAGAACCATCAAAATTTCAATATAATTGATTCTTTTACTTGTCATAAGGCACTTTAAAGAGTTAAATTCATTTTATATTCCTCGGTAGCTCAGCGGTAGAGCGATCGACTGTTAATCGATTGGTCGCAGGTTCGAATCCCGCCCGGGGAGTTTTATATGCCTTGTTAAGTCAAACAAAGACCCTTCTTGGGTCTTTTTTTATTCGTATAAGTCGTTTATTTAGAAAGTCTTGTGAAAATATTATTAAAAATCTATGAAGGTAACCTTGATAATTCGTTCAAAGAATAATTTTTGGAGAAATCTAATGAATTTTATTTCCCCAAATAACCCTCTTATTTATTTAGAAATTTTTTAAATAATTTTATTATTAAAAATGAATTAGTATTAAAAACATAATTTAATTCAACAATTTTTTTCAAGAAATACATTAAATCTTAATTCTGAATTGCCATAGTTTTGAAAATTTTGATCAACTATATTTGCCTTTAAATTGTATTTTCTTGCTAAGTCTAGAAACCAATTTTTATCATAGAATAAATGATTCAATCCCTTATACTTTTTCTCATATTCTTCCCTACTAAATCCTTCTTCAATAAATTTTTCAATACGTTTACTATGATATTTATCAAATTTGTCGAGATCACAAACATCTAGTATTGCTATTTTATGCTTCGATAGTGAGACCATATTTTTGAATACTTTTTCAGCATATTCTAGATTTTTAAAGTAAAAGAAAACTCCATGACTTAAGGTGATATCATATTTTTTTTCAAGTTTAGAAATATCAGCGGCATCATCTACTGAAAAAGAATTTTCAGGTAAAAACTTTTTTGCAATATCAATTAATTGATTGGAATAGTCTATCCCTGATACATCAATACCCTTTAGATAAAGTGGAAATAAGAAAGCACCAGAACCACAACCAACTTCAAAAACTTTATCTTTGCTTGATATGCCAATTAAGTTATATAGATATTTTGTATATTTAATCCAATCTTCAACATCAAATGCACCTACTCCATCAAATCCATCTGCCTTTATTAAGAAATCTAAAATAACTTTATTAATTCTATCTTTCTCATTCCAAATATCTTTCCAGGATGTAGACATAGTTTTTAGTAAACTTTAAATTAGATTACTTAATTATTATTACATTAAAAAAAGAACCTATTAGGAATTCAGTTTTGAACTTCTTAAAATATGTTGTTCAATTTAAAAAATAAAAAATAAAAAATATGTAAAGGTGGTATGCAGGTGAAAATATCGTTTTTTCCTTATTTTTTATATCAGATGCACTCAGACACTATCATTTTTGCTTGATCCGACTGACGCCCGGTGAGATTTACTTGAATTATCTTGAATATTCATAAAGGCCCATAAGGTTCTTTTTTATTGATATAACTTTTATGTGAGCAAATTTTTTTGAAAACGCAGGCTAATAATAGTTCAAAATTTTTTTGCATATGTGTTTGTTTTCCATGTGTTTTTTTAAAATATGTGCGTTTTATCAGATACTCTAAATATGTAGGCTTTTTCTTTAAATCTTTTCATACAAATACTTATGAGAGAAATAATAAAAAATATTTGTTTGGTAAATATTATCTAAATTTGTATTTCAAAAATACCCTACACAGAGAATTAATTGATTAATCAATCAATAAACCCTTCAATTAATTCTTGGGTTGCATAAATCCCAACAAATGGTGCTGTAAATTCTCTAAGAAAGCCTGATGTTTTTCCTAATACACTATTTTTTATAGATATTAAATCACCTTCTTTTATAAAAGGATTACGTTTTGAACCTTTTTTTGCTCTAGCAGAATATGCAATACTTTTATTCAAAATTGTCCCATCTTCGTTGTATCTAATTAAAATAATTTTTCCTGATAGAGGTTTTATCGGTCCAGTCAAGTTAATTGCATCTGATAAGGAAGACTCTAGTGGTAATCTTACGGTTCCTGGATTTTCAATTCGACCAAAAATTTCTACCGTTATGAATTTTGGAGAAAGACCACTTAAAACAGATTTTGGAATTTGATTTTCAGCAAACTGACTTAATTTTGGAAGAAATATACTATCTCCATCAAATATACGTATATCATTACTATCATCATATTTATTTAAAAAAGAATTTAGGTTAATGAAAGCTCTTTTTTTGCCTCCACCTTTACCGAGAGGTACATCTCGGATAATTTCAATCTTAGATAAATCAGTTAAGGAAGTTATTCCACCTGCTCTCAGAATAACATCAGAAATAGTAGTTATATTTTCATTAGTTCTCTTGATATTCATAGATTTATATAAAGATTGATTACTTGATTCAATCTCCTTTTCAGCTATAGCTAGCACCATTTGATTCATATCAGAAGCAGTATCATTTTGTGACTCTAAGAAAATGCCTGATCTGTAAGAAGGGAATTTATATAATCCTGGATTTCTAACTTCACCTTTAATTAATACCCTCAAAGGCTTAAAAGTTGCAATTCTTACACTTATCTCAGGATCTTTAATAAATTTTAAATATTTTTTATTTAATAATTCAGTTAGTTCAGTTAGTGTTAAACCTCGAACATAAGTTTCATATATTTCTGGAAGTAATATTTCACCCTCTGGATTAACTTCATAATCACCGTTAAACATCTCAAATTTAAAATTAATTGATAAAATATCACCTGTATCAATTATGTAATCTTGTAACTCTTTTTTAGACTCTAAATAATCTAATTCAATTTGATTATTTTTTTCGATCTTTGAATTATTACTCTCAGCTCTGGATAAATCAAAAATAAAAAAAGAAATTAAAAAATAACCAATTAGAACGGTTTTTGCATTCCTTTTAAAGAAAAATAATCTTATAAATTTATTCCTTAGTACTTTTTGTAAACTCAAAATTACTATTCAAATCTCACTTTAATTCATATTACTATTAATCTTGTAAATTGATAATTAATAACTACTTATAAATTGATAATTAATGACCACTTAAGCATGATTAAAATAAAGAGTATGTTATGCATTTCAAAAAGTTATACAATTTCACCTTAATAAAGATAAATTTTTATATTGTCTCTTTTTTGTCAAAAAAAAGGATTGATAAAGAAAAAATTTGAAAATTTTTTTATACTATTAAGAACAGTAAATAGAACATTAAAAAACTAGATTTTTATCATTTTTTACAATATCTAATAGTTCAAAATTTTATATTTTAAGAACAGTAAATAGAACATTTATCTAATTCTTCAATTAAACAAAAAGTTCTTAAATTGTTTTTACATTTTACGAAAGCAGAATATATTTTGTTTATTTATCCTTTAAATTATTAAAAAAATTCTAATCATCCCACATATCCGTTTTCTCTTTATCTAAATTATTTCTCTCAAGGAGTTCTATTCTCTTTTTTTGAGAATCTATTTCTGTTTCAAGAACGTTTTTCTCGTCAACATATGTTGTTTGTATTTCTAGAATAACTTTTTCAAATTGATTTGCAAAAAAATCTGACATTTCTCTCCATGCTTCCATTTCTTCTTCCTTGTCGATAGTATCGTTTATCTGGTGGGCGATAATTTCTTGTACATATTGTTTAAGTGCTTGATTACTCATCGATTCAACTTTTTTTTGAATATAAAGTTCTTTAAGTTTTTCAAGTTGCTTTTTTGATAAATCAGAATAGATTAATGATTTCTTTTTCATAAATACTCAAATTTTTTTATAGATAAAGATTATTGCTTAAAACACTCAGAATTAACCAAAAAATTTAAATTTAGT
Organism: Prochlorococcus sp. AG-436-D21; assembly: GCA_003212655.1. Taxonomy (GTDB): domain Bacteria; phylum Cyanobacteriota; class Cyanobacteriia; order PCC-6307; family Cyanobiaceae; genus Prochlorococcus_A. The sequence continues at coordinate 38,910 of QCPF01000004.1, forward strand.
TAGATCATACTTCAAAACTGAGAATTACCATTTAATTTTTGATACTTTACTGTGGGAATTTGAATAAGATATTTCTCCAAATGTGATCATTAATTTTTTAAATATTCCTTAGATTATTAAGAAAAAGTAAATAGAATCAAAAGAAATTGTAAAATTTAAATTATTAAAAAATTTGCAATTTCTTTCTAATCCCCTGGCAATACTTATTTGTTTATAAATCATATTGATAAAATTGTTTACATAAATTCAGCAATCTTTATAAATTCTTGAGAGAATCGTATTACTAAAATTAATTATGATTTAATAATCTATCAATATGAAAATTTCAATCCTTTTAATTGAAGATGACCGAGATATGCGTGATTTGGTGGCGAGGCATTTAGAGCATTCTGGTTTCGATGTTCAAAAAGCTGAAGACGGCATCAAAGGGCAAGCATTAGCTCTTCAATACGCACCTGATTTAATACTCTTAGATTTAATGCTACCAAATGTTGATGGTTTAACTTTATGCCAGCGACTTAGAAGAGACGAAAGAACATCAAATATCCCTATTCTTATGATAACTGCTTTAGGTGGCCTTAAAGATAAAGTGACTGGATTTAATTCTGGAGCAGATGATTATATTACTAAACCATTCGATCTTGAAGAATTATATGTACGCATAAAAGCTTTACTAAGGAGAACTAATAGAGCACAATTGAATTCTAGTAATCAGCAAGAAATATTAAGTTATGGCCCTTTAACTCTTGTTCCAGAAAGATTTGAAGCTATCTGGTTTGAATCTCCTGTTAGATTAACCCATCTTGAATTTGAATTACTTCACTGCCTTTTGCAAAGACATGGTCAAACTGTATCGCCAGCATTAATCCTCAAAGAAGTATGGGGATATGAACCTGACGATGATATTGAGACAATTAGAGTTCATATAAGACATTTACGAACTAAGCTTGAACCTGATCCACGTAAGCCTACTTACATAAAAACTGTATATGGTGCTGGCTATTGTCTTGAGTTACCTATTGGTGCTCAGGTTGAAATCGCTAGACGAGAGTTTATTGAAGCAAGAAATCCTGATTTGATAAATTCTACAGTAGATTAATATTAAATATCTTCTATTGAAACTTTTAAAAAAGTAATTTCCCACGCAAACTTTGGTTGAATGTTTTTTCTTAAGAGATATTTTAAATTTTCAAGTTTATTAACTATATCAATATTTTTTGTCTGTCTCCACCAAATAGTTTGAATTAAATTTACTAAACAAATCTGTTGAAAAATGTCTAGTTTTTCAGATATTGATTTAGATATTTCTAATATTTCCAGACTATTTTTTATTGGAGAATTTAGTTTACTTGTAATTTCATCCGAAAAATCATTCCAAATTTCAATATTTTTCAATAATTGATTCGGAGATCCATTTGCAGAGTTTATAAAATCTTCAAATTTTAATTCTGTATTAAAATTTAATTCAGAAGTATTTAAATATTCTTGTAAAATTGACATTATTTGTTTACTAGAAAAGGGTCTAAATCTGACGATTTGACATCTTGAGATGATCGTATCTAAAAGAAGGTTTAATTTAGATGTTAGTAAAATAAAAATGCCGTTACTAGGTTCTTCTAAGGTTTTTAAAAGGCAATTTGAGGCTGCTTCGTTTAAGAGGTGTGCATCAATAATCAAAACAATTTTTTTTTCTGAGTTTATTGATTTTTGACTAAGAAAAGTTTTGATATTACGTATTTGAGCAATTTTAATAATCTCAGATCCACTTTTTAATGTTTTTTCAAGATCTGAACTTCCTGAACTTTTTGTTGATAAAAGAGAATCAGGTTCAATAATTAAAAAATCAGGATGGTTATTGTTTGTAATTCTCTCTTCAATATTTTCGCTTGGTGAAGACTGTTTGAAAATCTCTTTTATAAATTGAAGAGCAGTTTGTTTTTTGCCTAATCCTTCAGCACCATGAAATATATAACCATTAGCCAATGATTTGTTTTTAATTATGTTCTTAAGAAAGGTATTGACTTCTTCATTCAAGAAAAAATTGTTTTTTTTAACCTCAATCATTTGTTATTAGAAAAATTGTTTAGTAAAGTCTCTTTAATTTGATTAGAAATAGTTTTAATATTTTGTGAAGCAGATATTACTTTCCAGTTTTTTTGTTTGGCAATTAGTTTGAAGCCTTCATTTACTTTTTCTAAAAATCTAATACCTTCTGATTCTATTCTGTCTGGAATTTCATTTTTTCTTCGAAATATGCTCTCTTCTGGAGAAATTTCTAAGAAGAAAGTGAGATCTGGAGATGTTCCTTGACACACAATAGATTCAATATTTTTGATTATTTCTAAATTTATATTTCTTCCATAACCTTGATAAGCAAGTGTCGAATCGGAAAATCTATCACTTATTACCCAATCATTGTTATTTAAAGCAGGTGAAATAATTTTGGAAACGTGTTCAGCTCTATCTGCTGAATAAAGCAATAATTCTGCAAGAGATGAAGGCTTATTATTTTCATTATTTTCAAGAATCAGTCCTCTAAGTTTTTTTCCTAAAAGACTGCCCCCAGGCTCTCTAGTCGTGATTAATTTAGACCCTTTCTTTATTAGACCACTATTAGGAAGCCATTTAGATAGTTCATCTATTTGGGTAGTTTTACCACATCCATCAATACCCTCAATAACGATAAATTTTCCTTTCATTTAATCTAAAGATAAAGCATTAATTACAACTGTAATAGAGCTTATAGCCATCAATAATGCTGCTATTGAGGGGGTAAGAAGAATACCGTATTTAGGGAATAAAATGCCGGCGGCTAAAGGTATAGCTAGTAAGTTGTAACCAAAAGCCCATGTTAGATTCTGCTTTATTTTTCTTATAGTTTTTTTTGCAAGATTTAAGGCGTAGGGTAATCCATTTAGTTGATCTCCCATTAATACTACATCTGCATTTGCCTTGGCTATTTGAGTGCCAGATCCTACCGCAATGCCTAAGTCTGAGGATGCTAAAGCTGGGACATCGTTAATACCATCACCAATCATTGCCACTTTATTATTAATTTTTAAATTTTCTATATTCTTTAGCTTCATTTCAGGAAGAAGATCCCATTTTACTTCTGTTTCTTTACAACCAATTTTTTTTGCTAAAGCTAAAACCGTTTGTTTCCTATCGCCACTTAAAATGTTAATTTTAAATTTGTTTTCTCTCAAATTTTGAACTGTTTTAATTGAATCATCTCTGAGTAAATCTCCAAGCAAAATAAAGCCTAATAACTTATCTTTAATACTTACTCCAATGATAGTGTTCGTTTTTGTTTCTTCATTTTCAATGACATTTTTTGCCTCACTATCAATAATTATTCCTTTGCTAAGTAACCATTCAATATTTCCAATATTAATAAGTCCATCAATTGATTCAAGTTCTCCAGAAATACCTCGCCCTGAATGAGTAAAAATTTTCTTTATTGGAAATAAACTTAAATTTTGCTTTTTTGCCTCTTGAATTAAGGCATCTGCGATTGGATGCCTGCTTTCCTTCTCTAAACTGGCAGCTATTTTTAATAAAAATGCATGATCAGCATAATTTTTATAATCAACAATGAAAGGCTTACCTTTTGTTAAAGTGCCTGTCTTATCAAAAATAATTTGATTAATTTTTGAAGCCATCTCTATTTTGTCCCCGCCTTTAAATAAAACGCCCTTTTTTGCTGCTTTACCTGATGCGACAGTTATTACAGTTGGGGTGGCTAAACCTAATGCACAAGGACAAGCTATTACTAAAACAGCAATTGACAATTGTATGGCTAAACTAAGGAAATTCTCAGCATTACTACCAAGCGAACTATGAAGTGTATGGCTTGAGTGAGTGATGAATTGATGATTATGACTTAATAAATCTGGCCAAATGTTTCTTGCTCCTTTCCACCAAAAGAAAAAAGTTAAAGTAGCAAAAATAAGTACAAAGTAGGTAAATTTACCTGCAATTTCATCGGCAATTCTTTGAATGCGAGGTTTTCTAGCGTTTACAGACTCAATAAGATTTACTAGTTTTGCAAGAGAAGAATCCCCTCCGACATTTTGTACTTTAAGTCTAAGAGTTGAATTAAGATTTAAAGACCCACTAGATAGATTTTCGCCTTCTTTTACCTCGATAGGTTTTGATTCTCCAGTAATATGTGAAACATCAATATATGAATTACCTTGAGTAACAATGCAGTCAGCAGGTACTCTGTCTCCAGCTAAAACTTGAATCTCTTGATTTGGTCTTAAAGCGTTTACTCTTATTGATTTTATTTGATTATCTTCTGTGTAGATATTTGCCATTTCAGGTTGAAGATCTAATAACTCTCCAATGGATGAACCAGTTTGGTATCTTGCTCTTTCCTCTAAGAAACGCCCAATCAATATGAAACCTAGTAGCATAACTGGTTCATTAAAAAAACAAGGAAAACCAGTAGCAGGAAATATTAAGGATAGAAGACTTGTTATATATGCGCTAGTTACTCCAAGAGCTACTAGAGAATCCATATCAGGACGGTTCCTAATAAATGATTTAAAGCCATTAATAATTATTCCTCTGCCAGGAAATAAAAGAGCTAATGTTGCTAATGAAGCGTGAAAAAATATACTACCTAATATTGGAAAATTTATATATTTTCCTTCTGCTAGATGACCTAAACCTGAAAATAATAAAAGTAATAAAGCAAAAGTTAGTTTTTTCCATTGATTATTCCACTTCTTTTTTTTTTCTAATTCTGCCTTGTTTATTTTTTTAGAAAAATCATTTATGTAAATCTTTGATGGGAAACCATTTTCTTTTAGATTTTTGAGAACATCTTCTAACTCTATATGTTTCTGAGTAATTTCAAAATATGCACTTTCAGTGAGTAAGTTAACAGAAACATTTTCAATACCATCAGAATTATTTAATATTTTTTCAACAGTACTAACACAACCTCCGCACTTCATTCCTGTAATATTTAATTGAATGCTTTCCATATTTTTCACAATTGAAGCAAATTAATGCTTACCCTATTTTTTAACTATAATAATAAATGTAATAGACTTTTTAAATAGTTATTTTTAAAATTACTATATTAACTTTATTAGTTTTAGACCGGTGCCTAGTAATCAAAACAGAGACAATTTTATCGATAAAGCTTTTACTGTTATTGCTGAATCAATAGTAAAAATAATGCCTATTGCAGAGAAAGAAAAAAAGGCATATATCTATTATAGAGATGGCCTAGCTGCACAAAATAATGGGGATTATTCTGAAGCATTAGAGTATTACAAAGAGAGTTTACTACTTGAAGAAAATAAAATTGATAGGGGTGAGACTTTAAAAAATATGGCAATAATATATATGAGTAATGGTGAAGAGGATCTGTCTATTGAAACTTATGAAAAGGCATTAGTAGAAAATCCCAAACAGCCATCATGCCTTAAAAATATAGGTTTGATTTATGAAAAAAGAGGAAGATATGCTGAGCAAAATGGTGATTTAGATCAGAGAGATATTTGGTTCGATAAAGCTGCAGAAGTCTGGTCTAAAGCAGTTAGATTATATCCAGGTGGTTATCTAGATATTGAAAATTGGTTGAAAAACTCAGGAAGAAGTTCAATCGACATGTATCTCTAATATTTTTAAACTGATAAAGAATATTCAACTGCCTCTTTAATATTTGATATCTCTTTGATATTTATTAAATTTTGAAAATTATTATTTAGTTCCTCCTCTAGTTTAGGCACTACGATATTTTTGATCCCTAGTCTTACAGCTTCTTCTATCTTTGTTCGAAGGTTATTCGATTTTCTAACCTGACCGCTTAAACCCAATTCCCCAATAAATGAGCTACTGGCCAAAGGAGGAATATTTTTCAAACTTGATAAAATTGATATTGCAACACCTAAGTCAGATGAAGGATCATTAATCTCAAAACCCCCACCAGTAGCTACATAACAATCGAATTCAGATAATTTTATCCCTACGTGTTTTTCAATAACAGCTAGGATTTGATGCAATCTATTTATGCTTATTCCTGTTGTAGTCCGTCTTGGGTTACTGTAGAAAGTTTTATTTACCAGTGCTTGTATATCAACTGCTAATGGTCGAGTGCCTTCATTTGTAATCGTAGTTGTTACACCTGAAATGTTTTCTTTATTTGTAAAAATTGAACTTGGATTTTTTATCTCTCTTAAACCCTCTTCAAGCATTTCAAAAATTCCAATCTCAAAGGTCGATCCAAATCGATTTTTTATACTTCTTAGTAATCTATGTGAGGAAATATTATCTCCTTCAAAGTTTATTACTGTATCAACTAAATGCTCTAAAGTTTTAGGGCCAGCTAAAGTACCATCTTTTGTTACGTGACCAATTATTAGAAGCGCAATATTTTTATCTTTGGCAAGATTTTGTAATTCAGATGAACATGCTCTAACTTGAGAAACTGATCCTGGAGAACTTTGCATTTCATGATTATGGATGGCTTGAATACTATCAATAATTGCGAAACTTGGATCGACACGTTTGATCTCTTCAATAATTAGGGATAAATTAGTTTCTGCAAAAATTTTTAAATCAATACTGTTTTGATTTAATCTTTCCCATCTAATTTTTACTTGTTCTAAAGATTCTTCTGCAGTTATGTATAAAACTTTCTCTTTAAGAGATATTTTTCCTGCTGATTGAAGAACTATCGTGCTTTTACCTATCCCTGGTTCTCCTCCAAGTAAAACAACAGATCCAGGTACTATACCACCTCCAAGAACTCGATCAAATTCTCTAAAACCACTCGTGAATCTTGATATTTTTTTTGATGAGATCTCATTAAATGGTATAGATTTTTTACTGTTTTTGATATCTTTTATTTCTTGATATTTAGAGCTCTTACTTTTTATTTCTTCAACAATGGAATTCCATGAGTTGCAATTAAGGCATTTCCCAAAGTATTGAGAAGTTTCAGATCCACAATTCTGACAAATAAAAGTCGATAATTTGCTAGACATTAAGTTTCTGAATGAAGTAATGGCAATAGAATGTTTGGGATATTGCCCCTCTACAAGTTAGATTAGGTTAATAATAAATTCTCTTACTGATTAGCTAATAGAAACAAATGGCTCTATCTAGTCAAACTAAAGAAACTATACTGGTCGCAGATGACGAGGCAAGTATTAGAAGAATTCTGGAGACACGTCTCTCCATGATTGGCTACAAAGTTGTAACTGCAAGTGATGGTAAAGAAGCACTAAAGTTATTTAAGGATTATGAACCTGATTTAGTAGTGCTTGACGTCATGATGCCGAAGTTAGATGGTTATGGAGTTTGTCAAGAATTAAGGAAAGATTCTGATGTCCCAATTGTTATGTTAACTGCATTAGGAGATGTCGCAGATAGGATAACAGGTTTAGAATTAGGGGCTGATGATTATGTAGTAAAACCATTCAGCCCAAAGGAATTAGAGGCTAGAATTAGGTGTGTTCTTAGAAGAATCGACAAAGAACAAATTCCTGGAATGCCTAATTCAGGATTAATTTTGGTAACGGATATAAAAATTGATACAAATCGAAGACAAGTTTTTAAAAGCGATGAGAGAATAAGATTAACTGGAATGGAATTTAGTCTCTTAGAGCTTTTGGTAAGTAGGTCAGGAGAGCCATTTAGTAGAGGAGAGATCTTGAAAGAAGTTTGGGGGTATACCCCAGAGAGACATGTAGACACGAGAGTCGTAGATGTCCACATATCAAGATTAAGATCAAAACTTGAGGCTGATCCAGCAAATCCTGAATTAATTTTGACAGCAAGGGGTACAGGATATCTTTTTCAACGGATTGTTGATATTACTCCTTTTGATGGTAAATAAATGGGGAAAGAAACAGCGCAAAAAATTAACAAGTCCAGAGCTATTAGAAGATTAGTTATTTGGTACAAAAGAAATTCGGCTGTCACTTCAATTGTAGATACTGCTGCTAGTTCTGCGGCAACTGCTAGTAATGTTGCGGGTAATGTCGTTTCTGGTGCTGGTTCTGTTGTGACCACTGCTAGTAATGTTGCTAGCAATGTTGCAGGTAATGTTGCAGGTAATGTAGTTTCAAGCGCTGAATCTGTTGTGAATACTGCCAGCAGTGTTGTTTCAAATGCTAGCTCAATAGCCAAAAATACATTACAGCCATTAGTTTTTGACCCATTAAAAAGATTACAAAATAGCGATAATATTTTAGATAAGGTCGAAGACATTCAATCTAAAAGAATTTGGATCGCAGTTGATGGTATGGGTGGAGATTATGCTCCCGGTCCAATTCTAGAAGGTTGCCTCGAAGCAATAAGTAGATTCCCAATAAATATAAAGTTTGTAGGCAAAATTGAAAAAGTTAAAGATGCAGCAGAAAAAACTGGTTTAGCAGAATTATTAGAAAATCAAATTAATAATAATCGTTTTGAATTAATTGATAGTGGGGAGCCTATTGGGATGAATGAAGAAGCTACTGCAGTCCGAAAAAGGAAAAATGCAAGTATAAACGTTGCAATGGACTTAGTTAGAAATAATAAAGCTGAAGCTGTTTACTCAGCTGGTAATTCAGGTGCCATGATGGCTTCTGCCATATTTAGAATTGGAAGATTGAAAGGGATTGATAGACCAGCTATAGGAGCATTATTTCCAACAAGGGATCAAACTCGCCCTGTATTAGTTTTAGATGTTGGTGCAAATACTGATTGTAAGCCATCTTATTTGCATCAATTTGCTCTTCTAGGTAACATTTATGCAAAAGATGTTTTACAAGTAAAAAACCCAAGAATAGGCCTTCTAAATATTGGAGAAGAAGAATGTAAAGGTAATGATTTATCCCTAAAAACTTTTGAATTATTATCTTCTGAAAAAAGTTTTGATTTTGGAGGTAATTGTGAAGGGCGAGATGTATTATCAGGTAGCTTCGATGTAGTAGTCTGTGATGGATTTACTGGAAATATATTATTGAAATTTCTTGAATCTGTGGGAGGAGTTTTATTAGATATTTTGAGATCTGAGCTGCCACGTGGAAGGCGGGGAAAAGTTGGTTCAGCTTTTTTAAGAAGTAATCTACTTAGAATTAAGAAAAGGTTAGATCATGCCGAACATGGAGGAGCTTTATTACTTGGGGTGAATGGTATTTGCGTTATTGGTCATGGAAGTAGCAAATCTTTATCAGTAGTTAGTGCTCTTCGCTTGGCACACTCTGCAGTGAATCATGGAGTTATGGACAATTTAAATCAACTGCAAAAGCTTCAAGTTTTAAATTCATAAAACATAATGAGTCAAATTTATGTTTGACTAATATAAGTAACTAAAAAACTCTTTTGGAAGGAATAAATTTTAATCAGATCGGACTGTCATTCAAGGGAAGTGGAAGTTATGTACCTGATCAAATCCTAACCAATCAAAAAATTAGTCAAAAGGTTGATACAAGCAATGAATGGATACAATCTAGAACTGGTATTTCTGAGAGAAGAATCTCGAGCGTAGAAGATAATGTTACTGAGATGGGTTATAAGGCTGCTCTAACTGCTATAGAAATGGCTAATTGGGATATTAAAACGATTGATTTGATTGTTTTAGCTACTTCTACTCCGCATGATTTATTTGGATCAGCCCCATCTATTCAAGCTAAATTAGGGGCAGCCAATGCTGTAGCTTTCGATTTAACTGCAGCTTGTAGTGGCTTTTTATTTGCCTTAATAACAGCCTCACAATTTTTAAAAGGGGGTAGTTTTAAAAGGGCTGTTGTTATTGGAGCAGATCAATTATCAAGTTTTGTTGATTGGAATGATAGAAGAAGTTGTATTCTCTTTGGAGATGGTGCCGGTGCATTAGCAATTGAAGCCACAAATGAATTTGATAATTTTATAGGTTTTGATATGAGAACTGATGGGGGGAGGGGTTCTTTTCTTAATCTTCCATCAAAAAATAATAAGGGTTCAATAGTGGATGAGATTGACTTTTTAAGTGGAGGTTTTTCTCCAATTCAGATGAATGGTCAGGAAGTTTATAAATTCGCAGTTAAAGAAGTCCCCCTAATTCTTCAAAAGTTGTTAAAAAAAATGAAATATAGTTCTGATCAAGTTGATTGGCTCTTATTGCATCAAGCTAATCAAAGAATATTGGATTCTGTAGGAGAAAGGTTAAAAATTCCCAGAGAAAAGATTCTTAGCAATTTAGAAAAATATGGCAATACGTCAGCAGCAACAATTCCACTAATGATGGATGAGGCTGTAAGAGATTATAGAATTAAACAAAATGATATTATTGCTACAAGTGGTTTCGGTGCTGGGCTAAGTTGGGGTGCAGCCCTATTTAAATGGGGTTAAAAACAAAATAGGAACATTATGACAGTTGCATGGGTATTCCCTGGACAGGGTTCGCAAAAAATTGGAATGGCAAAACAAATTGAAAATCTGCCGATCACAAAAGAGAGGTTTAGTTATGCATCTGAGATATTTGAGAGAAATTTATTTGAAATTTGTGAATTAAATACTGAATCAACAAATCCTCTTCTTGATTTGAATAACACAAGAAATACACAAATTTGTCTTTTTTTAGTTGAATCAATTTTATTAGATGCACTAAAGGAAAATGGGTTTAAACCAACTTATGTTGCGGGACATAGTCTTGGAGAAATCACTGCACTATATTGTTCGGATGTTTTTTCATTCGAAGATTGTGTTTCTCTTATAAAAGAAAGGTCTCAATTAATGGTCAATGCTGGGAAAGGATCTATGGCAGCAGTAATTGGTTTTGATAGAAATCAACTTGATTTATTAGTGCAAAAAATTGATGATATTGTCATTGCTAATGATAATAGCTCTTCCCAAGTTGTCTTATCAGGATCTACTGAAGCCTTGGATAATTTATCGAGAGAAATTGCTTGTAAAAGATTCTTGAAATTAAATGTTTCAGGAGCATTTCATTCGCCATTTATGAATGAACCTTCATCAAAATTTTGTGAGTTTTTAAAAAAGATTAAATTTAACAATCCCTCTTTCCCTGTAATAAGTAATTATGAACCTTCACTGTGTAGCGATCCAAACGAGCTTAAAATTAGATTTGAAAAGCAAATGTGTAATGGAGTGAGGTGGCGAGAAACTATGGATTTAATGGCAAAAGATAGTGATCTTCATATTGTCGAAATTGGCCCTTCTAATGTACTAAGCGGTTTAGGAAAAAGACATCTTAAAGATGTAAAAATTTCTCAAGTTTCATCTTCTGATCAAATATCCTATTAATCTGTATGAAAAATCATACTATTCAAAAATTAATCTATGAATTAGTTAGCAAGCTTTTTATATTTCCTATTTATAAATTTGTATTCAAAGGTCATTTAATAGGTAAAGATAATATTCCGCAAAAAGATTCCTTTATCATGGTTTCTAATCATGGTTCTTTACTTGACCCTCCTTTATTAGGACATGCCCTTGGACGCAATATATCTTTTATGGCCAAGGCAGAGCTTTTTAGAATTCCCTTCCTCGGCTTTATTATCAAGGCTTGTGGAGCGTATCCTGTAAAAAGAGGAATTGCTGATAGAAACACAATTAAAACAGCATGTAAGAAATTATCAGAAGATAATTGTATTGGAATTTTTATTGATGGCACTCGTCAAAAAAATGGTCGAGTGAATAAGCCCAAACAAGGTGCAGCATTATTAGCCTTTAAAAATCAAAAATTATTATTGCCTGTCGCAATAGTTAATTCACACAGACTAATAAAATTTAGATGCTTTATACCTTTGTTTTCAAAAATAGTTATTAAAGTGGGTAAACCTGTTCAACCTCCACAAAGTTCATCAAGACATGATCTGAAATCTGTAACAATGGACCTTCAAGATAAAATTAATAATTTGATTGGATGAATATTTAGTTAATTGGAGAAATAGGGTAAAGAGGCAAAACTTTTCTCCAGGAATTTATATTTGAATTTAATAAATTTTTATTTGATAAATCTAATAGTTCTCTCAAATCTTTTTTATCATCATATGTAGCTTCAAAAGAAAGTTCTTTACTATCAAGTTCTTTGACAACTTTTGGTAAAATTGTTTCTCGAATGATTAAATCCGAGGAGTTTTTTTCGTTACCACAAATTTCATATTTACCTGCAATAAAACCCTTACGTTTTAAATTTTTGAAAATCCAGAATGATTTTTTGTTTTTTAAGATATTATTTTTTGATGCAATTCTTTTCGCCATTATTTCAAATGAACTAAAACTGTCTAGAGGGCAATTTATTTGTTGTGAGATGGTTCTTGCTAAAACTACAATTAGTCGTGAAGCATTAAAATTTGCTGGCCCTATGCTGACAGATAACTTATTTATTTTTTGTAAATTTTCTTTGGAAATGAATTTGTTAAGATCATTTATTAAGTTGTTGCAAAGGTCATTATCAAATTTCTTGATAAATAATTCATCAGATTCTAGGTCATTGTTTTTTCTATACCCAAAGCCAAAAGAGTTATCTGTGCTATGAATCACTAATGTAGAGTAATTTTCTCCGTGACTGAGTTTATTTGTCATCTATTACCTTTAAACAGGTAATTCCATACCTGGATTAAACTTAGACCATTTACCAAATTCATTTTCAAAACTTTCACAAGATTGAACATCCCAATCAGTTTTATAATCACCATTATTATCTTTAACTATATTGACATGAATGAATGGTTTTTTTGCTTTAAAATCAGGTAGATCACAAATATGATCAACACCATGATTATTCTCAACATCATGATATGTGATACATCTATCAACCCATTTACAGTTGATGCAAATGCACATAATAAATAAATAATATGAAAAATAGCTTTAACACAGATCATACACTAATAATTGATGAATTAGAAACAAGTATAAAATTTCATAACTTGGATTTAATCTTAGATTTTTTACCTAAGGGATCATATTTGGTTGGTGGTTATATAAGAGATATTATTTTGGGAAGAAAAACTGAAAAGTTAGATGTTGATATTGTGGTGCCTTCAAATGCAATTGAAATTGGTCAAAAGATTGCAGATAATATTGGATCAAAATTTATAATTTTAGATAAAAAAAGAGAAGTAGTAAGAATTATTCTTAATAATATTTATATTGATATTGCTAATCAAGTTTCATCTTCCATAGAAGGAGATTTATGTTCTAGAGACTTTTCGATTAATTCAATTGCTTTTTTATTTGATAAGAAGATTTTGTTTGATCCATTAAATGGTCTTAAAGATCTTGAGATTTCTTTGCTTAGAACTCATTCTGAAAACAATTTATTAAATGATCCTTTACGAATTTTAAGATGTTTTCGGTTTGTTTCAGAATTGAATTTTAAAATTGATTTAAGATTAGTTGATTTTATAAAAAAAAATAAAAGGAACTTATATCTTGTCGCAAAAGAGAGAATTACTTATGAAATACAGAAAATAGTAAATGGAGCAAATGCTCTTGATGCAGTATTGTTGATAAAAAAATTAAATATATTTGATACTGAAAATTTATTTGAAGATTCTTTTTTTTTAGATTTAGAGAAAATTAATTATGGAGAACTTGATCAGGAAGAAAAAGATAAATATTTACCATCATTTTTTATTGCTCAAATCTTTGATGTTGTAACTTTAGAGAAACTGAAATTTAGTAAAGCTGATATTGCAAAAACTAAGTTATTGCGAAAATGGCACTTTTTCTTGAGAAATAAAAATATCGCTCAGTTAAATGAATTTGACAGATTTAAATTACATCAAGAATTAGAAATGTTTCTGCCATCTTTTATTTTTTATTTACCTCAAAACTTACAATTAGATTGGCTTCATAGATGGCGTGACAACGATGATAAATTATTTCATCCCTCAAACTTAGTTAATGGCGATGTAATTAAAAAAAATATGGAAATCAAGGATGGACCTATCTTGGGAGAGCTTTTACAGTATCTTTCTAAGGAACTTGCATATAAGAGATTGAATAATTTTGATGAAGCTATTTATAAAGCAAAGCGATGGATTGAACAAAATGCGCCAAAATGTGATTAAATACACATAGCTTAGTTTTGTTTAGAAGTTCAGACTTCAAAATCATTTTTAAAAATTTATGAGTATTCGCATTTACATTGGCAATTTACCACAAGGATTTAATCCAAAAGAATTTGATACACTTTTAAAGTCAGTTTCTGATTCGATTAGATTTAAAGCAGTTTTAGATAAGGAAACTAAGGAATGCAGGGGGTTTGGTTTTGCGACTTCTAATAGTGAAGATAATGCCAATTTATTAATTCAAAAGTTAAATGGTTTTGAATTTAATGGTTCTAAATTAAGAGTAGAGCTATCAGAAAAGAAAGATTCTGCTTCAAATAAAAGAAATAGTGGAAAATCAAATAAGAGTAATAAGAGGAAAAACTTTAAGAAAATCGTTCACAGTGATGCTCCTAACTTAGAAGCTCCTGATCCAAGATGGGCAGGAGAACTATCTAAATTAAAAGATTTGTTGGCTAACCAGAAGACTCCTGCTTAGTCATTTAATTCGAGAAATTAAAAAAGATATAGGAATTTCAAAAGCTTTTACTGAATTTTTTACAAAAGCCCTATTATTAAAGACATCATAGTCTAGCCTCTCTATAGAATCTAATATTCCTCTGTAAAGACGTAAGGATGTCCAAACAGGCCATCTTGCATCAGAAGATAACCATTTGATTCCATCTTCAGATTTCTGGAACCAATCGCGAGCCCTGGTTAATTGAAAGCTCATTAGTGCTTTCCATTGTTTGTTTATTTCACCATTTAAAAGTTTTTCTTCAGAATAATTAAATTTTTCAATATCTTCTTGAGGAAGATAAATTCTACCTCTTTGCCTATCTTCGCCGACATCTCTTAATATATTTGTTAATTGATTAGCTATACCTAAAGCTATAGCAGCTTCTGAGGGGTCAGGTTTGGCACTCCATGGAGCGGATGTGTAAGCACTATCAATCCCCATGACATTCTGAGTCATCAAACCAACTGTCCCTGCGACTCTATAACAATAGAGTTTTAATTCATCAAAATCTTTGTATCTAAATTTATTAAGATCCATTCTCTGGCCATCAATCATGTCAAGATAAGGTTGAATACTTTGTGGATATTTTTCAAGGGTGTCTAATAGAACGGCATCTAATTCCGATTTAATGTTGCCTTTAAAAACATTCTTTGTATTTTCTTCCCATGCATTTAAATTTTCTGCAAGTTCATCTTGTGATTTAGTTGAAGCTTCTAAGCTATCCATTATTTCATCTGTTCTTCTACACCAAACATAAATAGCCCAAATAGCTTTTCTTTTCTCTATAGGTAGCAGAAGGGTTCCCAAGTAAAAGGTTTTAGCCCATTTTTGGGTTTCTTTTCGGCATATCTCGTATGCTTGATCTAGTTGAGAAATTGAATTTTTCAAAAAGTTTTAGATAAATTTTTAAATTACTGGAATGTAAATCTCATGAAGAAACATTTTGAGGAGTTTTGGAATACTCCTTATTGATTGATTCTGCGCATAATTTACCACTTAAAACAGCTCCTTCCATTGATGCTAAATATTTTTGCATAGTATAATCACCTGCTAAAAAGAAGTTTTTTATAGGAGATTTTTGACTAGGTCTGAACTCTTGGCATCCAGGAACTGCTTTATAAACAGATCTTGGGGTTTTGACTACTTTATATTTTCGTAAGTTTGTTTTATCGTCTCCCATGAAATGCGTTGGGAATAATTTTTTGAGTTCCTCCATAGTTGCATCAACAATATCTTGATCACTCCTATTTATCCAATCTTTTGCTGGTGCAAAAACCAATTCAAGCATTGATCTATTTGGATCTTCATATTCTTTGCAGGTGATACTCATATCTGCATAAACACTGAGGAGAGGTGATCTGCTGAATAATAAATGATCAATATCTGTTAATTTTTTGTCAAACCATAAATGGATATTAATGACTGGCACACCATTTAAACCATCTAATTTAGAAAATGCATCTAACCCTTTCCATTGTTTTGGGATCATTAATTTAAAAAGGTCTACGGGCATTGCACTTACATAAGCATCAGCAGTTAGCTCTTTCTTTTCGTTTTTATCTAAAGAGGCGACAGTAAAACTTTTAACAGTGCTGTCCTCATTAAGATTGATTTCCCTTAATGGACTATTCATGTGAACCTCACCACCACGAGCAGTAATGTAATCAACCATTGGCTGGCATAGTCTTTCTGGAGGAGCTCCGTCCAGGAATGCCATTTTAGAACCATTTTTTTCTTGTAGAAATCTGTTTAATGCTGTTAATAAAACTGTAGATGATATTTCATCCGGTCCAATGAAATTAAGAGCTTTACTCATCGCTATAAATACTTCATCATTAACTCTTTCCGGTATATTGTGCTCTTTTAACCAATCTGTCCATGATTTTGTATCACATTTATCTAAGTACTTTTGGCCTCTCAACATTGCAGGCACTAAACCTAATCCAAATAGAATTTTTTCATTCCATGAAAGCATATCATTATTGCTTAGTATTGCTGATACACCATTAACTGGAGCAGGTATATCGGGGAAGTCGAATCTACTGTAAGTTCCAGGTTCTGATGGCTGATTAAAAATCATTGAATGACTTTTCCATTGGAGTCTGTCTTCAATATCTAATTCCTTAAAAAGTTGCAACATATTTGGGTAGGCTCCAAAAAATATATGTAACCCAGTTTCATACCAATCTCCATCTTCGTCTTTCCATGCGGCAACTTTCCCACCTAAAACGTCTCTGGCTTCAAGTACAATGGGTATATGTCCATTATCGACTAAATATTTAGCGCAAGATAAACCTGCTAAACCAGCACCAGCAATTACAACACGCATTATTAAATCAAGAAATAAATTAACACTTACTAATAAGCTACATTAAAGTTAGAACATAATAGTTTTTTTCGTTGATTATTTTGTAAAATTATGGAAAAAATGCTTTTAAAATCGACTACTAGGCATGTAAGAATTTTTACTGCCGAAGTGGTAGATGAGGAATTAAAGTTTCATCCCAATAAACTAACTCTTGATTTAGATCCCGATAACGAATTTATTTGGAACGAAGATTCTCTAAACAAAATAAATGAAAAATTCAATGAATTAATAAAAGACAGAGCAGGAAAGGATTTAGATGATTATGAACTTCGAAAAATAGGTTCAGAAATTGAAGGTTTGATTAAATTTTTGCTTCAAAATGGTCAGCTTAGCTATAACCCTGATTGTAGAGTAATGAATTATTCAATGGGTTTACCAAAGACAAATGAAGTACTGTGAATAGATCATCCTCAAATAGAAGGCCAAGGAGAGGCTCAAATAGAAGTTATTATCCACCAAATCCAAAGGACATGGATCCTTATGGTCAAAGAAGCAATAGATTGCCTGCTTCTTCTGAACAAAAGATCAATTTTAGTACAGGAACCATTGCCGTACTTGCTGGAGTATTAATTTTAGGTGTTGGTATCGGGAGCGCTATTACCAGTACAACTGATGGCGGGCAGGGAAATATAGCAAGTCAACAACAATTAGATATGGCTGTTCCAGATCCTGAATTTTGCAGACAATGGGGAGCTAGTGCTTTTGTAATTGATGTTGAAATGTATACGACTTTAAATCCATCTACGAGTTTTGTAACGCAACCAGCTCTCCAGCCAGGGTGTGTTATTAGAAGAGAGAATTGGACAGTGTTACAAAAACAGGGCGCAATTAGTAATGAAGATGTAAGAGAATGTAAGCAAAGGATGAATACATTTGCTTATATTGGTTCTATAAGAGATAAGCCAATAGTTAAGTGCGTTTATCAGACTGATGTAAATGAAAATAAATTTATAATAAAAGGGGATGGACAAGCAGAAGACGGAGGAGTGGGTATTAATAAAGAAGCAATTCAGTTTTAAAAAAATTATATATTCCTTAAAGGGCTTTCTAAGCTAGCAAATTGTGGCAGGATATACTTCTTAAATACTTCTGATGCTCTTGATGTATATCTTGATGGATTAGTAATTAATTTAAGCTCTCTTTTGACCTCTAAATCAGCAACGAATGCTTTGTGTATTGTTCCCGCTGATAATTCTCTTTCAATAGAAACAACAGGCAAAAAGGAAGCTCCTAATCCTGACTGAACTGCATTCTTGATTGCTTCAAGAGAGTTAAGTTCCATCTCAATTTTTAATCTTTGAATATCAAGCCCAGAATCTCGAAGAAGTTTGTCAACAACTTTTCTTGTTGTAGATTGTGAGTCTAATGTTACAAAATTTAATTTGTATAAGTCTTCTTTTAAAAGCTCTTTTTTGGTCGCAAGTGGGTGTTTAGAGGGTAAAACTAATGCCAATTCATCTGTGGCATATGGAATGACTTGTAGCAAATTTTCTAAATCTACAGGTAATTGTCCTCCAATAATGGCTAAGTCAATTTGTCCATTTGCGACACTCCAACCAGTTCTTCTTGTACTATGAACTTGAAGTTGAACAGATACATCAGGGTATTTTTGTCTGAATAGTCCTATCATTCTTGGCATTAAGTAGGTCCCAGTTGTTTGGCTGGCTCCAATAACAAGAGTTCCACCTTTTAAGCTATTTAAATCTTCAATAGCTTTGCAAGCTTCGTCGCATTGATTCAAAATACGTTCGCAATATTCAAGCAATAGTCTCCCTGCTTCAGTTAATATTGCCTTCCTTCCACCCCTGTCGAAAATTGTGATTTCAAGTTGTTTTTCTAGATTTTGTATTTGTAAACTAACCGCAGGTTGGGTTACATATAGTATGTCTGCAGCTTTTTTAAAACTTCCTTGAGCTGCTATCGCTTTTAGTATTCTTAATTGGTCTAGCGTAAATGGTAATTCTGGCATTTATTATGCCTACAATTACTTATAATTCTAATGCTTAAGAGCATACTTGTTAAGAACAAAAATTATTTGAACAATTTAAATTTATGGAGACTCATAAAACTTCTCTAATAATCTTATTTTTAATTTTGATTTTTGCTGTAATCCATAGTGGTGGAGCTGCTTTAAGGATTAAAGCAGAATCAATCATGGGACCGAGGTTATGGAGGTTATGTTTTGTTTTTTTAAGTTTGCCATCCGCAATTATCTTGATTAGTTATTTTCTAGCTCATAGATATGACGGAATCAGATTATGGAATTTACAGGGAAGTACTTTCGTTTTTATAGTGGTTTGGTTCTTAACTGCAATAAGCTTTTTATTTTTATATCCCGCTACTTACAATTTGCTAGAAATCCCTTCGGTTTTAAAACCTAAAGTTCGAATTTATGGAACTGGGATAATGAGAATCACTAGACATCCGCAAGCTTTTGGTCAAATAATTTGGTGTTTTGCTCATACTCTGTGGATTGGTACGTCATTCACATTAATAACTTCTATTGGCTTAATTTTGCATCACCTTTTTGCTATCTGGCATGGGGATAAGAGATTAGCAATTAGATTTGGAGAAGAATTTGAAAAGTTTAAAAAAAATACTTCTATAATCCCTTTTATGGCAATACTTGAAGGAAGGCAAGAATTTAAGATTAAAGAATTTTTTAGGTTATCTCAGTTTGGTATATTAATTGCAATCGGACTACTTTGGTGGTCTCATCAGTATATAAATATTGCTGTTAAAACATTTAATTCATCATTTTTGTCTGAATTTTTCAATTGACAGTTTAAAATCAAAATAATAGTTATTTAAACATGCCTCAAGCTTCAGAAATTGCCTGGTTAATTCCTGTTTTCCCACTTATTGGAGCAGTGCTTTCTGGCTTAGGACTAATAAGCATAAATAAGAAAATTAATAATTCAAGAGAAATTGTTTCTGTAGGTCTGATTTCTTTTGTTGGTATTTCTGCGGTAATTAGTTACAAAGCTCTTATTGAACAAATTAATGGTTATCAAACAGTAGAAAAATTATTTGTATGGGCCAATGCTGGCGATTTCACAATACCAATGGGCTTTGTTCTTGATCCTCTTGGGAGTGTAATGCTTGCCTTAGTAACCACCATAACTTTGCTAGTAATGATTTACTCTCATGGTTATATGGCACATGACAAGGGTTATGTCAGATTTTTTACATATTTAGCTTTATTTAGTAGTTCAATGATGGGATTAATAGTAAGTCCAAATTTATTAGAAATATACGTTTTTTGGGAATTGGTTGGTATGTGTTCTTACTTATTGGTTGGTTTTTGGTACGACAGAGATGGCGCTGCACACGCTGCACAAAAAGCATTTGTTGTTAATAGAGTCGGAGATTTCGGATTATTACTAGGTATTCTTGGTTTATTTTGGGCAACAAACAGTTTTGATTTTAATGAAATAGCTACAGGAATTTCCCAATCAATATCTGACAATTCAATACCGACTTGGGCTGCTTTACTACTTTGTTTTTTAGTTTTTTTAGGGCCAATGGCAAAATCTGCTCAGTTTCCTCTTCATGTATGGTTGCCTGACGCAATGGAAGGCCCGACCCCTATTTCTGCACTGATCCATGCTGCAACAATGGTTGCTGCAGGAATATTTCTTGTAGCAAGACTACAACCTTTGTATGAAATATTCCCCTCTATTCAGTTCATTATTGCTTTAGTTGGAACCATTACTTGTTTTTTAGGAGCCTCTATAGCTTTGACCCAAATGGATTTAAAAAAAGGTTTAGCTTACAGCACTGTTTCTCAGCTTGGTTATATGATGCTCGCAATGGGTTGTGGAGCACCAGTAGCAGGAATTTTTCATTTAGTTACTCATGCTTGCTTTAAAGCAATGCTATTTTTGGGATCTGGTTCAGTAATACACGCTATGGAAGAGGTAGTTGGCCATCAACCTGTATTAGCTCAAGATATGAGATTGATGGGCGGTTTGAGAAAAAAAATGCCATATACATCAACAACATTTTTAATAGGTTGTGTAGCAATTAGTGGAATTCCACCATTGGCAGGTTTTTGGAGTAAAGATGAGATACTCGGAAATGCATTTATATCATTCCCAGCTTTTTGGTTCGTAGGACTTTTAACAGCCGGCATGACTGCTTTCTATATGTTTAGACTTTATTTCTTGACATTTGAAGGAGATTTCAGAGGAGAGAATAAAGAATTGCAAAAAGAGCTTCTAATAGCTTCTAAAACAAACCTAGATGAAGAAAATGAAGAACTACATGAAGAACATGGCTCTATTCATGAGTCACCCTGGTCAATGACATTTCCCTTGGTATTTCTGGCTGTACCGTCTCTAATTATCGGTTTTATGGGACTTCCATGGGATAGCAAAATTGCAAATCTACTAGATCCTGAAGAAGCAGAGAGTGCTGCAAAAGCTTTCGAATTAAAAGAATTTTTGCCTTTAGCGGTAGCTTCAGTTCTTATTGCATCAGCTGGAATCATTATTGCTTATCAGGCATATTTTGTGAAAAAAATTAATTTATCAGTTTTATTTGCCGAGAAGTTTCCTAGTATCAACAGATTTTTATCCAATAAATGGTATCTAGATGATATTAATGAAAAACTTTTTGTTAAGGGTAGCAGAAAACTTGCTAAAGAAGTCTTAGAGGTTGATTCTAAGGTTGTTGATGGCGTCGTAAATCTTACTGGACTTGTAACTTTAGGTAGTGGCGAAGGTTTAAAATATTTTGAGACTGGAAGGGCTCAATTTTACGCGCTTATTGTTTTTGGTGGCGTAATTCTACTAGTTGCCATATTTGGTATTCAATCTCCTCAAGTATCTTAATTACAATTGTGTGTCTTCACTGTCCATTGGGGTGAAAAAATACAGAAAATTTCTAGACTTTATTTAAGATAAATTTCTTATTAAATTGAGTACTTATTTTTATACACATTTTGCGACACAAATGTTGGGAACTTTGGGAGCTGGAATGTCAAATTTTCCTTGGTTATCTGCTTCAATTTTATTCCCAATTGGTAGTGCATTTGTGATACCTTTTTTCCCTGATAAAGGGGATGGCAAAGAGGTGAGATGGTTTGCATTGTCTATTGCATTAATAACTTTTTTAATAACTGTAGGTTCATATATAAATGGCTTTGATATTAGTAATGAAAATGTTCAACTGAAAGAAAATATTAGCTGGCTCCCTGATTTAGGTCTTACTTGGTCTGTTGGGGCTGATGGCATGTCTATGCCGTTAATACTATTGACTAGTTTTATAACTGCTTTAGCAGTTCTTGCTGCATGGCCAGTCAAGTTTAAACCAAAGTTATTTTTCTTTTTGATATTGGTTATGGATGGTGGGCAAATCGCTGTGTTTGCAGTACAAGATATGCTTTTATTCTTTCTAACTTGGGAACTTGAGTTAATTCCCGTTTATTTATTACTGGCTATATGGGGTGGCAAAAATCGACAATATGCAGCAACAAAATTCATTATCTATACAGCTGGTAGTTCTATCTTTATTCTTTTGGCAGCGTTAGCAATGGGTTTCTATGGTACAGAAATTCCTAACTTTGAGTTTTCTCACTTGGCTGCTCAAGATTTTAGTCAAAAATTCCAAATATTATGTTACGTCGGGCTTTTAATTGCATTTGGAGTGAAACTACCAATAGTACCTCTTCATACTTGGCTTCCAGATGCTCATGGAGAGGCTACAGCTCCTGTTCATATGCTGCTAGCAGGAATTTTATTAAAGATGGGAGGATATGCTCTTTTAAGATTTAACGCACAATTATTACCCGTTGCTCATGCTCAATTTGCCCCATTATTGATAGTTCTAGGTGTAGTCAATATAATTTATGCTGCATTAACTTCTTTTGCTCAAAGAAATCTTAAAAGAAAAATTGCATATAGTTCTATTAGTCATATGGGTTTCGTTCTTATTGGTATTGGGAGTTTTAGTAGCCTTGGAACAAGTGGAGCTATGCTGCAAATGGTTAGTCATGGACTAATCGGTGCAAGTTTATTTTTTCTTGTTGGTGCCACCTATGACAGAACAAAGACTCTTAAACTTGATGAAATGAGTGGTGTAGGACAAAAAATGAGAATCATGTTTGCCCTATGGACTGCTTGCTCACTTGCTTCCCTAGCCTTGCCTGGTATGAGTGGATTTGTTTCCGAATTGATGGTATTTACAGGATTTGTTACTGATGAAGTGTATACACTTCCGTTCAGGGTAGTTATGGCCTCTTTAGCTGCTATCGGTGTAATACTTACTCCTATTTATCTACTTTCAATGTTACGAGAAATTTTCTTTGGTAAAGAAAATCCTAAATTGATCGAAGAACGAAAACTTATAGATGCAGAGCCAAGAGAGGTTTATATTATTGCTTGTTTACTTTTGCCGATTATTGGAATAGGTTTGTACCCAAGATTAGTAACTGAGAGTTACATTGCGTCTATCAATAATTTGGTAGATCGAGATTTAACTGCAGTTAAAGGTGCTGTGAAAACAAATATTTTTTCAGGAACTAAAACAAATGAGATCCTAAAAGCTCCAACTATATAATTTTTAAAATTAATGCGATATTGTTTGGCATTAAATAATTAAGGGTATATCTTATGTATAGTTATTACCTATTTAAAAATATCTAACTACAACCCTATTCATAGACAACAATTAGGGCCTAGATTGTTGATTAAGTTTCTTCAAGACGCCGCAGGTAAAGGTGATCTTGATCCATGGGATATTGATGTAATAAGTGTAATTGATAGTTTTTTAGAGCAATATTCACAATCTTTTGGCAGTAAATCAAATAGTAAAAGTTCCTATCAAAAGGATTTATCTGAGACAAGCGAAGCTTTTTTTGCTGCTTCTGTATTAGTTAATTTAAAGGCTCAAGTTTTGGAATCTGATGTTTTCAAGGAAAATACTTCCGATTTTGAAGATGATTTTGACTTGGATGATCAAGATTGGATTGACCAAGAATTTGACATACCAAAATATCCTGAAAAATATCTAAGGAGAAGATCAATAGCACAACCAATTCTCAAACGTACAACCACTCTGGGAGAACTGGTAAGTCAGTTAGAGTCTATCGCTGAAGTTATAGAAACCCAAGACCTTCTACTAATGAAGAGAAAAAGAAATAAAAAATATTCAGATAAAGCTTTAATTTCTCAAGTGAAATCATTAGCGCATCGTGAGAAACTACCGGAAACCACTAAAGCACTAGGTAAATTTATTGATGGGTGGGAAAAAACATTACAGTGGACAGATTTTGAATATCTAGTTGAGAAATGGCAAACTGTTGTAAAAAATGATTTAGATAAAGATCGTTTGGGGGTTTTTTGGGCCTTATTATTTTTATCATCTGAAAACAAAATTGAAATTAAACAAATTAACTCCTTATATGGCCCAATTCAAATTAAAAGAATAATTCCTCAAGGAGGTTTAGCTCAATTGCCTATAGATAATCTTGAGGTACCAAAGACTTATCCTTCTGCTGTTTAGGAGCTTATTAGTAATAACGTATAATCTTTAAAAAGAGGTTTTGAATTCATGAAGGCAATGATACTTGCGGCAGGTAAAGGTACACGTGTTCAGCCTATTACGCATGTTATTCCGAAACCGATGATTCCGATTTTGCAAAAACCTGTTATGGAATTTCTCTTGGAACTTTTAAGAGAACATAACTTTAAGGAAATAATGGTAAATGTTTCTCATCTGGCTGAAGAAATTGAAAATTATTTTAGGGATGGGCAAAGATTTGGAGTAGAAATTGCTTATAGTTTTGAGGGAAGAATTGAAGATGGAGAATTAATAGGTGATGCTTTGGGATCCGCAGGAGGATTAAAAAAAATTCAGGATTTTCAAAATTTCTTTGATGAAACTTTTGTTGTTTTATGTGGTGATGCTTTAGTTGATTTAGATTTAACTCAAGCTGTGAAAAAACATAAGCAGAAAGGAGCTATTGCGAGCTTAATCACAAAGAGGGTAACTAAAGATCAAGTATCAAGTTACGGTGTAGTAGTTTCTGATCAAAATGGACGAATAAAGGCTTTTCAGGAAAAGCCAACAGTTGATCAAGCTTTAAGTGACTCTATAAATACAGGAATATATCTTTTCGAACCTGAAATTTTTAATTACATACCTTCAGCAGAGAAATTTGATATTGGGGCTGATCTTTTCCCTAAACTTGTTGAAATGGATTTACCATTTTTTGCATTACCAATGGATTTCGAATGGGTAGATATTGGAAAAGTTCCTGATTATTGGAGTGCTATTAGAAATGTATTACAAGGTAAGGTAAGACAAGTGCAAATCCCAGGTAAGGAAATAAAACCAGGAGTTTTTACCGGTTTGAATGTAGCGGCTAACTGGGAAAAGATTAATATTACCGGGCCAGTTTATATAGGAGGCATGACTAGGATCGAGGATGGAGCAACAATTATTGGCCCTTCCATGATTGGACCAAGTTGTTGTATTTGCGAGGGAGCAACTATAGATAACTCAATTATTTTTGATTATTCTAAAATCGGTAAAGGTGTAAGACTTATGGATAAGTTAGTATTTGGTAAATATTGCGTTGGTAAAAATGGAGATCATTTTGATTTGCAAGATGCATCTTTAGATTGGTTAATAGCAGATTCAAGAAGATCTGATTTGACTCAGCCATCACCTCAGCAGAAAGCTATGGCAGAATTATTAGGTACTGACTTGATTAATATTCCAGACTAAGATCAGCTTTTTTAATTATCTCAGGAATTAAATGCTCTGCTTTTACGGCCATTAGATGAATACCATCTGCGATATTAATAAAATCATGAGCCTGTTCAGCTGCAATTTTAATACCTTCTTGTAATGGGTCTTTCGCATCTTTAAGACGATTTAAGATATTTTCAGGAATGTTTGCTCCAGGAACGTATTTGTTTATAAAGAGAGCGTTTTTGTAAGACTTTAATAGGAATACACCTGCAATTACAGGAATGTCGAGAGGATTGCTAATTTGTTCACAAAACTCTATTAAATTTTCTTTTTCCATAACCATTTGAGTTTGTATAAATCTAGCTCCAGCCTCTTTTTTCTTTCTCATTCTATTTTCTAAACTTCTTTTATTTCTGCAACTAGGATCAGCTGCAGCACCTGCAAAAATAAATGTTTTTTTATCGGAAAGTTCTCCGAGAGTAGGATCAATTCCTTTATTGAAAGCCTGAATTTGTTGAAGCAATCTAACTGACTCAAACTCATGAACGGCCCTGGCATCTTGTTGATCCCCAGCTTTTACTGAATCACCAGTAATGCATAGGATGTTTTTAATTCCTAAAGCATTTGCACCAAGAATATCTGATTGTAAAGCAATTTTATTACGATCTCTGCAAGATATTTGCATTACTGGTTCTATTCCATGTTCCAGTAATAGTTTGGACATTGCCAAGCTGCACATTCTCATTACTGCCCTACTTCCGTCGGTAATGTTAACTGCATGTACCTTATCTTTCAAAAGTTGTGCTATCTTAAGAGATCTTATGGGGCTTCCACCTCTAGGCGGCATTAACTCTGCTGTAACTACCTTGGATTTTTTTTCTAAAGTCTGCTGAAGTTTTGATTTCAATTGCTTTTGTTTCCTACTTGGTAACAAGTGTGACTGGATTGCTAAACTTAATTAATATAAAAAAGGAACTGTTTAAATGCAAATGGTTGAAGAAGAAGTAAACAACATTGATATGATGGGTCTCTCAGCAAGAGAGATGGAAATCATCGATCTTGTAGCTGATGGGCTTACAAATCAAGAAATTGCGGTAAAACTTACTATTAGCAAAAGAACTGTTGATAATCATGTAAGTAATATGTTTACAAAAACTGGTTCAAAAAATAGAGTTGCCCTTTTGAATTGGGCAATGGATAATGGAAAAATTTGTAGGGATGGTTTTAATTGTTGTTCCCTCCCAGATTCTGATGAAGATTAGTAGCTGTTCCTTTTTTTGTATCACTAGCTAAATCCATTAGGCAATAATTTGTAGAACCTAACTCGAAGAGTTCTGCATATGCAATGCACGCATCTTTGTCTGAGTCTACAAATCTTAGTATTCCTTCTTTGTCATAAAGACCATACATCTGAAGAAAATAATTAATTTACCTAAATATAAAAAAAATATAAAGGATGAGTGGTTCCTTTGACTAGTCACTTTTGTAAGTTGTCAAATAGTCTTCTTTCCACTCTGAAAAAGGATTGTAAGCGAGACTGATATTCGAATAATGAGTCAGCCCAGTAATTTCCTTTGAAATAAAAGATGGAAGAAATAAATCTTCTTCTTCATTGGAAAGTTCAATTTCTGCAATTTCAAGTGGATAATTATTTTCTTTAAAGCAATCTATAATCCATGATTTTTTTTCAACTTCTAAAAAGAATCTTTCTTTTTTAATTATATTTGAAAGATTTGACATTATTATTTCGCCATCGCTTTGAGGAATGGAGTATTCAAATTCAAAGCTGGTAAAGCCATTGATATGTTTTTTGAGTGCAATTTTAAATTCTTTGCCTGTAAATCTTATTCTGCTAGTCCAATCATCTAAACTTTTTGATAGATATCCTTGTTCAATATAAATTTTTTTTGTTATGAATTCTTTCCAATTATCATTTTTTAAAAGAAATCTTCTTTCTATTTCTAAGGACATTTAATTTCTTGGATGTTTTTGAGATAAATCACCTTTCCAATCCAGTTTTTTTATTAGAGTATTGTAGTAACTAGAACTTTTTTTAAACTTTATTATTTTGCAGGGAGATCGACCTTTTTTGATTTCGCAATAACAATCTTCCTCAATGGTCATACATTTTGAACCGTCTCTCCATAATTTAATTTTCCCTTTATTTTTTTTTACAGGTTTAATTTTTACCTTACTTGTATTAGGTATTACTATTGGCCTGCTAGCCAAACTCATCGGGCATATAGGGTTAATGATCATTGCATCAATAGTAGGATGCACTATCGGGCCGCCTGCAGCCATTGAGTATGCTGTTGAACCAGTAGATGTAGATATTATTAATCCATCCCCTTTATATTCATTCACTTTCTCGTTATCTATTTCAATTTGTATTTGGTTGGTGGGAGAAATGTCTTCTTCAACAGATTTAAAATAAAAATCATTTAAGGCATTGTAGCTCTTTATAATTTTTTTCTCAGAATTTGTCTCGTCAATACAAACAATACAATTTAATCTATTACGAAGGTCAATTGTATATTCTTCGTTTTCCAGAATTTCAATAAAAGATTTGTCAAACAAAAAATCTTTTTCTTGAGTAAGGAAGCCCAGATTCCCACCAATATTAATGCTCAATAAAGGAATATCAAAATCAGCTAAAGCATTTGCACATTTGAGGAAAGTCCCATCCCCACCAAGAACTATGCCAATAGTTGGTTGCAATTCTGGATTACTAAGATAATTTTCTATTTCATCTTTATGAAAATCACTTTCAATTCTGTTTGATTTTATATTTTTTGCCTTGAGGACTTCTTCACAGAATTTAGAAGCCTCTTGAGCTTTAGAACTATCTGAACGATATACAATAAGCACTAATGAAAGTTTCATTTAGTGGTTTTACCATTTTAATAAATTAAAACTTTCCATATCTACAGTCACCCTATTCCTATAAAGAGATAATAAAATAGCTAATCCAACTGCTGCTTCTGCAGCAGCAACTGTAATCACAAAAATTGTAAAAACTTGTCCTTGAATTAAATTATTATCAATATAGGAAGAAAACGCCATCAAGTTTATATTTACCGCATTAAGCATTAATTCAATGCTCATAAGAACTCTGACTGCATTTCTGCTATTTAATAATCCCCAAATGCCAATGCAAAATAGTGCTGAGGATACTATTAAAAAAGCTTGAAGAGGAATTGATTCTAAATTCATAATAAGAAAGTTGAAAAGTTAATTTTTATTTGTAAGTAATGGTTCTGATGACTTTTCAATTAACTCTTGATCAACAGGTAGTCCAGTCGAAATATCTTTGCTCATTACATCTCTTCTAGCTAAAACAATAGCCCCAATCATTGCCATTAGAAGTAAAACTGAAGCAACTTCAAATGGAAGTAAATAATCACTAAAAAGATGTTCGCCAATCCTAATAGTTGATTCTTCTCCAATAGAGTTTTGAGGACTTGAAAGGCTCCAAACATTCGTTAAGTCAACTCTTATTAAGAGGCTTAGTAGGGTTAAACATATCGATGTTGATATAATTCTTCTCGATTTAATGTCATTGATAGGCTTTAAATCTTCTTTTTTATTGACAAGCATAATAGCAAAAATTATTAATACATTCACTGCACCCACATAAACTAAAACTTGTGCTGCAGCAACAAAACTTGCATTTAAGAGAAGATATAATCCTGCCACACTCATGAAAACTCCTCCAAGGAGAAAAGCTGAATAAACAATACTTTCGAGCAATACAACACCAAGGGCACCAATAATGACAACTAAAGATAGAACTGTAAAACAAATAAATTGTGTTGTTATTGCGATGGACATAAATTAATGGAAATTAATTAGTTGGATTAGAAATTTTATCTTTATTTTCATTGGATTCAGGCTTCATCCAATCATAGACTTCTTCAGGTAATTTACCAACTCTAGTATCTGAGGCTGGGATTTCATGAGGGTCGATAACACCTTTAGGAAGATAGCCAAGTTCTCTTAGAGGTTTAACTGATGGATCTGTTGTGACGTTTGTAGGTAGTCTACCAAGTGCTACATTATCGAAATTTAGATTGTGTCTGTCGAAAGTAGCTAGTTCATATTCTTCGGTCATTGATAAACAATTGGTTGGACAATATTCAACACAATTTCCGCAAAATATACAAACTCCAAAATCTATTGAATAATTTCGAAGTTCTTTTTTTTTGGTTTCTTTATTCATTACCCAATCAACTACTGGGAGATTAATAGGACATACTCTCACACAAACTTCGCAAGCAATACATTTATCGAATTCATAATGTATCCTTCCTCTATATCTTTCAGAAGGTATTAATTTTTCATATGGATATTGAATAGTAACAGGTCTTCTTCGAAGATGATCAAAAGTTACCGATAAACCATTGTATAAATATTTCCCAGCATTAAATGCTTCCTTGATATAGCTATTTATTTGTTGAAGGAAATTGTTCATTTTGAAGAATTCACTTTATAATTTTATTTTAGTGGATTAATTTTACTTTTAAGTATTTTTACTTAAGTTTAACCACCAAAGAATTGAGGAAAAGCAAGTTTTAATCCTGCAGTTATCAAAAGATTAGCAAGAGAAATTGGAAGGAGAAACTTCCATCCTAGATCTAATAGTTGATCTATTCTTACTCTAGGAGTTGTCCAGCGTAATAATATTGCAATGAAAACTAAAAGATATGCCTTTAATACAGTCATTACAATTCCTATTGATGCAGTGAAAACTTGTATAAAGGGTGCATTAATAGGCAAATTTAGAAACTTAGCTATTAATTCAACTGGAATAGGAAAACCCCATCCTCCTAAATAAAGTATTGATACCAATAATGCTGAAAGAATTAAATTAATGTAACTACCAAGGTAGAAAAGTGCGAATTTCATCCCTGCATATTCAGTTTGATATCCTGCAACTAATTCTTCTTCAGCTTCAGGTAAGTCAAATGGAAGTCTTTCGCATTCTGCAAGAGCACAAATCCAAAAGACTATAAAACCAACTGGTTGTCTCCAAATATTCCAACTTAGGATTCCAGCACCACTTTGTTGGTTAACAATGTCAATAGTACTAAGAGAATTTGTCATTAGTACGATGGCTAATACAGATAAAGCTAAAGGTATTTCGTAACTGATTGATTGAGCTGCTGCTCTTAATCCTCCTAATAATGAATATTTATTGTTTGATGCATATCCGCTCATAAGAAGTCCAATTGGCTGGATACTGCTTAAAGCGATCCATAGGAAAATTCCAATGCCAACGTTACTTATTAAAAGGTTTTGTCCAAAAGGAACAATTAACCAGGAGAGAATGACTGGGACAAGAACTAATATAGGCCCTGCAGTGAAGAGGATTCCATCCGCTTTAGCAGGAATAATATCCTCTTTAACAAGTAACTTAAGACCATCTGCAATTGGTTGGAGTACGCCAAGCGCTCCTGCATATTCGGGGCCAATTCTTTGTTGAGCAGCAGCAGATATTTTTCTTTCAAGCCAAACTGTTACTAAAACACCTACTACTGCCGCTACTAAAACTAATAGCATAGGCAGGGGAAGCCAGATTATATGAGCAATTTCACTAGAAAGGCCTAAACCCTTTAAGAATTCATTAAAACTATATTCGAGATCCAATCCGTATTCCAAAATTTTTACGTTATTTACTTAATAGATTAACTCTTCACAAACAATATGTGTGTTTTTTATGAAAAGCTGCAAATATTATTCTCTATTTTCTAGGCTTGTCCAATCTCTTGGCGATGCACCAGTGTAGATTTGCGATGGTCTAAAAATTCTATTTGCTCCAAGTTGTTCTCTCCAATGAGCTAACCAACCAGCAACTCTAGATATGGCAAAAATTGGAGTAAATAAATCACGAGGTATACCAAGTTTTCTATAAACAAGACCAGAATAAAAGTCCACGTTAGGAAATATACCTTTAGGTCCAAGTCTTGGTATTGCCTCTGCCTCTAGTGATTTAGCAACTTCATACATTTCATCTGCTCCAAACCTTATAAATAGATCTTCAGCAAGTTTTTGCAGAATTATAGCTCTTGGATCTTTGACTTTGTATTCTCTATGACCGAAGCCCATGATCTTACTTTTATTTTTTATCGCGTTATCCAAAAAAAGAAGCAGCATTTTCTGGAGTTTTGATCTCTTCTAACATTGCAATTACATCTTCATTTGCTCCTCCATGCAGTGGACCAGCAAGGGTTCCTACTGCAGAGGCGATGACAGCGTATGGGTCTGTAAGGGTGCTTGCAGTCACTCTAGCGCTAAATGTACTTGCATTTAAACTATGTTCGGCATGTAGAATTAAGCACTTATCAAAAACTTTTGCAGCTATGGGATCTTGTTCTTTTTCGGTCAGCATGTAAAGAAAATTTGATGAGTAAGTTAAATCATCACGAGGTTGAATAGGATCTTGTCCTTTTCTTATAAGTTGAAACGCAGCAATCATGGTAGGTATTTTTGCTATTAGTCTTATTACTGCGTTATAGATGTAATTAGGATCATCTATTGCTCTACGTGAATAGAAAAGCCCTAAAGAAGCTGCACTAGATTGAAGAGCGTCCATAGGATGACCTGTTGCAGGGAAACATTTCATCATATCTCTGACTCTAAAACTTAACCTTCGATGCATCTGAACTTCTTGCTCGAAATCTCTTAGTTGAATAG
Source organism: Prochlorococcus sp. AG-436-D21 (assembly GCA_003212655.1). GTDB lineage: Bacteria > Cyanobacteriota > Cyanobacteriia > PCC-6307 > Cyanobiaceae > Prochlorococcus_A. The sequence continues at coordinate 71,200 of QCPF01000004.1, forward strand.
CTGTGGGCAATTCACCCCAAATCAATAGGTAAGCGGTTTCTAAAAAACTGCTTTTTTTGGATAGTTCCTCAATGGAATAGCCTCTGTACAATAATTTACCTTTGTTGCCGTCAATATCACATATGGATGAATTAGTTACTGGAACACCCTCTAATCCTGGTTTTAAAATTAGTTTGTTGCTATCCAATTTCTTAATTCAATACAAAATACTTATAGATTAAAGATAGTCAAATAATTTTTAATT
>QCPF01000005.1 GCA_003212655.1 Prochlorococcus sp. AG-436-D21
TTTTTAGTAGTCAGAGGATCCTGACGACAGGCCAAAAAGCCACACAATTCCAAAAAAAATTGATTATCAAGATATTATTTATTACTCTGCTCCTAAGCAAAAAGAGAAGATTTCTAGCTTAGATGAAGTTGATCCCAAACTTCTTGAGACTTTTGACAAATTAGGAATACCCCTCACGGAGCAAAAAAAGCTCACGAATGTCGCAGTAGATGCTGTCTTTGATAGTGTTTCTATAGCCACAACTTTTAGAGAAGAACTTGCTGAACATGGAGTTATATTTTGCTCAATTAGTGAAGCAGTAAAAAATCATGCGGATTTGATCGAAAAATATTTAGGTACAGTAGTACCAGCTAGTGATAATTATTTTGCAGCACTAAATTCTGCAGTTTTTAGTGATGGTTCTTTTGTTTATATCCCAAAAGGTGTTACCTGCCCTATGGATCTATCTTCCTACTTCAGAATTAATAGTGGAGATTCAGGACAATTCGAAAGAACACTAATCATTGCTGAAGAATCAAGTTCTGTAAGTTATCTAGAAGGTTGTACAGCTCCAATGTTTGATACAAATACCCTACATGCAGCAGTTGTAGAGCTTATAGCATTAGATGACGCCTCAATAAAATATTCAACAGTGCAAAATTGGTATGCTGGTGATGAAGAAGGTATTGGCGGAATTTTTAATTTTGTCACCAAGAGAGGAAAATGTTTAGGTAAGAGAAGTAAAATTAGCTGGTCTCAAGTTGAAACAGGTTCTGCAATTACATGGAAATATCCTAGCTGTATTCTTTTAGGGGAAGAATCTGTAGGAGAATTTTATTCAGTGGCTCTCACCAATAATCTTCAGCAAGCAGATACAGGAACAAAAATGATCCATATTGGTCCTAAGACCAAATCAACTATTGTTAGCAAAGGTATTAGTGCAGGTAACTCAAAAAATAGCTACAGAGGTCTTGTCAAAATGGGAACAAAAGCTACAGGATCAAGAAATTACAGTCAATGTGATTCAATGTTAATAGGGGATCAAGCTTCTGCAAATACATTTCCTTACATCAAATCTCAACAACCCAATTCTGAAATTGAGCATGAAGCAAGCACATGTAGAATTTCAGAAGACCAACTTTTTTATCTCCAAAGCAGAGGTATTGAATTTGAGGAGGCAGTATCTATGATGGTCAGCGGTTTTTGCAGAGATGTATTTAATCAATTACCTATGGAATTTGCTGCTGAAGCAGATAAGTTACTGGCACTTAAACTAGAGGGATCAGTAGGTTAATTTATCAATTTCTAAACTGAAATGCAAAGTAAAATGAAAGAATCAGATCCAATTTTAGAAGTTGAAAATCTCTCTGCATCTACTGATAATCTTCCAATTTTAAAAGGGGTTTCACTTACTGTCTATCCTGGAGAAATCCATGCCATTATGGGAAGAAATGGATGTGGCAAAAGTACTCTTTCGAAAATCATTGCAGGACACCCCTCGTATAATATTACAAATGGCGACATTAAATTTTTAGGTGAAAACATCAACTCTCTAGAACCTGAAGAGAGATCTCAATCAGGAATTTTTCTTGGTTTTCAATATCCAATTGAGATTCCAGGTGTAAGTAATCTTGAGTTTCTTAGAGTTTCAACTAATGCTAGAAGGAAATACCTCAATAAAGAAGAATTGGATACTTTTGATTTTGAAGAATTAGTTAAAGAAAAGTTAGAAATTGTGAAAATGGATCACGCATTCCTATCAAGGAGTGTAAACCAAGGCTTTTCTGGAGGTGAAAAAAAAAGAAATGAGATTCTGCAAATGGCTTTACTTGAACCAAAGATAGCAATATTAGATGAGACCGATTCTGGTCTAGATATCGATGCTCTAAGAATAGTGGCATCAGGAATTAAAAAAATATCTAATGCACAAACAGGAATTGTACTTATTACCCACTATCAAAGATTATTAGATGAAATTAAACCAAATTATGTTCATGTTATGTCAGACGGACAAATCATAAAAACTGGTGAGAGTGATCTTGCTCTAGAGCTTGAGGAAAAAGGGTATGAATGGACTGATAACTTTATAAAAGAGACCTAAACAAATGGAAATTATTGAAAAAATAAAAACTAATAAATCGAATGTTAACCTAACAGAAATACAAAAAATCTGTCTTCATAAATTACAATCAAGCCCTCTCCCTAATCCTAAAAGTGAATTATGGAGACTTTCAAATAAATCAAAATTGTCAAACTTTTTAGATTACTCACTTAATGAAAAAGATTCAAACTTTGATATACCATATGCGAAAAATTCTCAAAGTACAATTAGATTAATAATTGGTGAGAATTGCCAAATTGAATTAATAGAAAAAAATTATTCAATACAGCAATTAAGTGAGGATGAATTACAAAAATATATCAAGGAACAGATATCTTTTTTTAAGCAAAACGAAAATTGGAGTGACCTACTAAATCTGTCTTTAAGTTGTAAAAATAATATTTTGGGATTAAAAATAAATGGATCAAAAATTCCTCCAATTGAAATTTTTAGTCATGCATCAAGTAATTCTTTAAACGCAAAAACCCTCGTAATATTTTTAGAAAAGAATTGTGATATTGACTTATTACAAGTAAATCTTGGTAAAGAAAACTCTTCATTAACTCAATCAACGTTCTTTTGCTTGAAAGAAAATAGTTCCGTAAATCATGGTGTTGTTTCTTACGGTGAAAACAGATCCAATCTATTAAATTCTCTCAATGTAATTCAACAAAAAAATAGTGCATACAACTTAGGATCTTTACATTTTAAATTTAATTACGCGAGATTTGAAATTAGTATTAAACAATCTGCAGGAAACGCTAAAACAAATATCAAAGGTATGCAAATAACAAAAAAAGATGAGCAAATTTCAACCTATACAAATATAGAATTTAATGGCCCAAATGGATTTCTAGATCAAATTAATAAATCACTTGCTGATGATAAATCACATGCAATATTTGAAGGTTCAATAATAGTTCCGAAAATTGCCCAGAAAACCAATGCTTCCCAATTAAGCAGAAATTTACTTTTATCAAATCTCGCACAAATAGATACCAAACCTCAATTAGAAATAATTGCTGATGACGTCAAATGCAAACATGGAGCTACAATTTCGCAACTAAATGAAGAAGAACTTTTTTATATGCGAACAAGAGGGATCACGTTAACAGAAGCAAGTAAACTACAATTAAGTTCTTACTTTCAAGAAGTAATTTCATTTATTCCTATTTCAAAAGATAGATGGGATTTGCTTGATAAACTTTTAAATGAGAATTAATGGAAACGATTCAAAATTTTCCTGAAATAACGAAGAAAGACTTTCCTCTTTTAAATAAGAACTTAAAAAGTAATGAGCAAATTATTTATTTAGATCATGCTGCAACCACACAAAAACCAATACAAGTCTTAAAAAAAATTGATGAATACTATAAAAACTTTAATGCCAATGTACATAGAGGGGCACATCAATTAAGTGCTAAAGCAACAGAAGAATTTGAAAATGCACGATATTTAACTAGCAAATATATAAATGCGAATTCAGCAAAAGAAATTATTTTCACAAGAAATGCAACTGAGGCAATCAATCTAGTAGCTAGATCATGGGGCGAATATTTATTAAAAGAAAACGATGAAATTCTCTTATCAATAATGGAGCATCATAGCAATATTGTTCCATGGCAAATGGTTGCAGAAAAAAATAAATGCAAATTAAAATTTACAGGTATAGATAAAGATGGGAAATTAGATATAGAAGACTTTAAATCAAAATTAACATCTAGAACTAAACTTGTTAGCCTGGTACATGTTAGTAATACTCTAGGTTGCTGTAATCCAATCAAAGAAATAACTAAATTAGCTAAACAAAAAGGTTCTTTAGTATTAATAGATGCATGCCAAAGTTTGGCACACCAAAAACTGGATGTGATTGATCTTAATATAGATTTTTTAGCTGGATCAGGACATAAACTATGCGGTCCTACAGGTATTGGTTTCCTCTGGTCAAGAAAAGAAATCCTAGAAAAAATTCCTCCTCTCTTTGGAGGTGGCGAAATGATTCAAGATGTTTTTGAAGAGAAAAGTACTTGGGCAGAGCTACCACACAAATTTGAAGCTGGAACTCCAGCCATTGCAGAAGCAATAGGTCTTGCAGAAGCAATTAATTATATTAACAATATTGGATTGAATGAAATTCATGAATATGAAAAGACTATTACTAGATATTTATTTGAAAAATTAAATCAAATAGAAAATATTGAAATCATAGGCCCATCGCAGGAGATAGATCCAGACAGAGCCTCACTTGCCACCTTTTATGTAAAAAATATACATTCAAATGATATTGCTGAAATTCTTGATTCAAAAGGAATTTGCATCAGAAGTGGCCACCATTGCTGTCAACCTCTACACAGATACATTGGAATTAAATCAACAGCTAGAATCAGCATGAATTTCACAACCAATAAAGAAGAAATTGATATGTTTATAGAAAAATTAAAAGATACTATTGATTTTCTAAAAATAAATTCTTAAATATTCAAAGCATTTTTTAAAAATTCCTGAGATTTTTGCATTACTACTTCTTTATTTTCAATATTTCTAAAACCATGCCCTTCATTATCAAAAAAAATAACTTCTGAATATTTATTATTCTGAATCAAAATTTCTTGAATTTTTAAAGTTTGTTTATAAGAAATAACTGTATCTTTTTTTCCATGAAACAATAAGATAGGTTTTTTTATTTTGTTAATATGACTTATCGGTGATCTATTTATATAATCATCATGATTTTTTGCATAATTTCCTACCAAAGAATTTAAATAATCTTTTTCAAACCTATGAGTGTTGTAATGCATATCCTTCAAATCAATAACAGGATATTTACAAATTGCTGCTTTAAAAATAGACCCATATAATAAACAATTCAGGGCAGTTAACCCACCAGCACTATTCCCAAAAATTACTACTTTTTCACTATCAACTTTATTTGATTTAATCAATTCAAGAGCAAGTGCTTTGCAATCATAAGAATCAACAATACCCCATTTATAATTCAATCTCTCTCTATATGCTTTGCCAAATCCTGATGATCCTCCATAATTGACTTCAGCAACAAAAAATCCCTTCGACGTCCAATATTGAACTTCAGAATTATATGATCCATCAAAACATAAAGTTGGTCCGCTGTGTGCTCTAACAAGGAGCGGTGGCTTTCTAAAATTTTCAACAAGCGGCCTATAAAGAAAAGAATGGGTTAATTGAGCTTCAAAACCTTTAAACCAAAAAGATTCAGGTTTTGAAAAATCTTTTATATATTCAGGATTTATTTCCTCAAAAAAATTTGATAAAACTTCCTTTTTACAATCAATTTCAAGTAAATTTCCAAGAAAATTAGATCCATGACCTTTCAAAACTACTTTCTTCTCAAAAACACAAAAATCACTTATTGAGGTAAAAGGAGTAGAAAATTCTTTAACGAATTGAAGATTTTTATATTGTTCAACTACTAAATTATTTTCTTTTTTTGATAAACAAAATAAATCTTTTATATCCCCTAAAAAAAATGTTATTCCTGAAACCCACTGAGGTACTCCATATTCAACAAAATTTCTCTCTACTCTTTTTTTAATAAAAATATTCTCAATTTTACTAGCATCTAAAAACAATAAGTTCCACCATCCAGAACTATCTTCGGAACATACTAAAAGAGTTTCACTTATCCAATAAGGTTGGAAAAAAGAAACGTTTTTTTTGGCATTAATCAGTTTATCTGAGAATTTTTTTATTTTCGTTATCTCTCCATCTAAGTCAATTTGAGCAAAACAAAGATCATTTTTCTCCCAGGGCATGTATGGAGAATCCCACTCGACCCAAGAAAGTAAACTCACAGAAGTATTAGAAGATAATTCTCCAGCAAAATTTTTAAATTTTTTTATTCGGTAAATATCTTGTTTAGTTTTTTTTAAGTTTAAAGAAAATAAATAATCTCTATTATTTATTTCACAAATACCATACAAAAAATTTTTTTGAGAAATAACAAATGAAGAATCGAAATTTCCATCAATTGATTTAGATAGTTGTCTCGGTTTTTGAACTGAATTGAGATATCTTTTTTGACTTCTATAATTTGATGCTACCTCTTTAAAAATTTGAAACCATACTGCGTTAGTAATCTGATCTATCCATATCAAATAAAAATTATTTTTTAAATATATACATTTATAAGATTTACCACCATATCCATGAAAGTTATTTTTAATATTATATTTTTTACTTGTTAATTTTTGAGGAAAAGCCTCTTTTTCATTAAATGGTCTTGCAAAAATAGCATTTTCATTTTGACCTTCACCAACAAGATCAATCCAAAAAATTATATCCCTAACAATAGTTAATTCCTTGAAAGAATTTTTTTTAGCTACAGTTTGCCTAACTTTTAACTGATCATCATTACTCATTTAAAAAAACTATAAAGAATGCAAATTAAAGTGCTAGTATTTTTATAGCTAAACTATTAAGTAAAAACCTTTTTTTAAACGTGGCAAACCATTTTTCACAACTTGCAAAAAAGTCAAGAACAAATGGAAGCTCAGAAAAAATTGCAAAAGAACAAACAGGTAAGCCATCTCTAGACATTTATAAACTTGGTGATGATGTATTAAGACAAAATTCTAAAAGAATAACTAAGGTTGACGAATCGATTAGAAAACTTGCTAGAGAAATGCTTCAAAGCATGTACGCAGCTAAAGGGATTGGACTTGCTGCACCTCAAATTGGAATCAACAAAGAGCTTCTTGTCATAGATGTAAATTTTGAAGATTCAGCAGCAGAACCCCTAATATTAATCAATCCAGAAATTACGGACTATGGAACAACCCTTAATTCATATGAAGAAGGCTGCTTGAGTATACCTGGGGTCTATTTAAATGTAGTAAGACCATCAACTATAAAATTAAAATTTAGAGATGAAATGGGGAGACCACGTAAAATGAAAGCAGATGGACTTCTGGCGAGGTGTATTCAACACGAAATGGATCACTTAAACGGAATATTATTTGTTGATAGAGTTACATCAAAAGATGATTTGAACAAAGAACTTATGAAGGAAGGTTTTGACGAAAAAGACGTAATTTCTATTAATTAATCTAATGACTGAAACTACAATATTTCAAAAAATAATTAATGAAGAAATACCCTGCGATAAGCTTTATGAAGATGAGTTTTGTATTGCGTTTAATGATATCCAAGCTCAAGCACCAGTACATTTTTTAGTGATTCCAAAAAAGCCAATTATTAGTTTAGTAAATTGTATTGAAGAAGATGCAAATTTATTAGGGCACTTACTTTTTATTGGTAGCAAAATAGCTAAGTCAAAAAACTTAACTAATTGGAGAACAGTAATTAATACTGGAGCAGAATCGGGACAAACAGTTTTTCATTTACATATTCATTTTTTATCTGGAAGAAAAATGAATTGGCCCCCAGGTTAAAACTCTCGAAAGAAATGTTTATAGGTTATAAATAAGTAAAAACAAAATGAATACACCAGATTCCTTAAATACAGAATCCAAAAATTTATTCAATTTAATATCAAAAAATTGGGATGAGTTAGACGACTCACTCAAAACTAAGTTAATAAAAATTTGGAGTATTTTAACTTATAAATGGCAATTACAAATTTTATTTAATCTACCTTTTCTTTTATGGTGGATATTAGATAAATCTTTTCCAAAAGTTCATAAATTTGACATAACAATCTTGAATTACTTAAATTTACCTGACTGGGCACTTTCATTTATTGGCTTTAGTCAATAGACTTCTAAAAGTTATAATTAACCTCATAAAAATAGTCGAGTAATGAATAAAGCAGTTAATAATAAATCCAAAATACTGTACCAATTACAAAAATTAAGGAAACTATCTCAGCCATTTTTCCTTCCAATAGATCAATGTAATGGGTTTCAATTCATATGGCTTTTGATTTCTCTTTTATTTTGTGTTGGTGGAGTAGTACTTGTTGGTCTTACAGGAATAATAAGTTTTTTTGAAAGCTTTCAACCAATTTTTCTTGAAAAGTATTTTGGAGGTGTAGTAAGTACTGTTAATTCAATTTGGGCCGGTAGCTGGGGATTGCTTTTCTCTGCCTTATTTCTCATTGGATCAGGAAGCTTTTTTAGCTTAAGACGTCAATTAAAAAACCGTAGATGGTTACATTGGTTATTCCTTGCAATAATTGTATTAATGCTTTTAGCTGTAAACGGAATAAACGCAGGTATTGGCTTCATTGCAAGAGATTTAACAAATGCTTTAGTAGAAAAACAAGAAGATGGGTTTTATCGGATATTGGGGATTTACGCTTGTTGTTTCGCTGTGGCTCTACCAATACGTGTTTCCCAAATATTTTTTACATATAAATTAGGAATAATTTGGAGAGAATGGCTTTCAAAAAGTTTAGTCAAAGATTATATGACTAATAAAGCTTATTACCAATTAAATCCAAATGATGAAGAACAAACCGATGTAGATAATCCTGATCAAAGAATTACAGATGATACCCGAGCTTTTACCGGGCAAAGTCTCTCTTTCACATTAGGTATTTTTGATGCCCTACTAACATTTTCACTTAATATTCTTATTTTATGGAGTATTAGTACAACACTAACTTTTTCTTTATTTGGTTACGCTGCATTTGCAACTTCTATCCTTTTAATTGCTGGAAAAAATCTTGTAAAGATTGACTTTGATCAATTAAGATATGAGGCAGACTTTCGATATGGCTTAGTACATATTAGAGATAATGCTGAATCAATAGCATTTTACTCTGGGGAGAATCCTGAGCGAAGTGAAACTGAAAGACGCTTAGGAGAAGTGGTGAGAAACTTTAATTTACTGATTATATGGAGAGTAATAATAGACGTCATGAGAAGATCCATTAATTATGCTGGAAATTTCTTTCCATATTTAATAATGGCAATTCCTTACTTTAAAGGTGATATTGATTATGGACGCTTTATTCAAGCAAGCTTTGCATTTGGTATGGTTGAGGGTTCGTTATTTTTCATTGTTAATCAAATCGAAGAACTTGCGAAATTTACTGCTGGTATTGGCAGATTAGAAGGATTCCAATCAAAAGTTGAATCCATCAGTCAAACCAATCCAACAAGCAATCAAAACGTTATTTCAGATTATCCCTCAATTCTTATTAATAATGCTGACCTTTGCCCACCAGGCTCAAATAAGACAATAATTAAAAATTTAAATTTGAGCATTGACAATAATCAATCACTTTTAGTTGTAGGACCATCTGGATGCGGAAAAACATCTTTACTAAGAATGATTAGTGGTTTATGGGAACCCGATCAGGGAGTTATTAAAAAACCAAAAATTGGAGAATTATTATTCATACCTCAAAAACCATATATGTTACTTGGCTCTTTAAGGGAACAATTATGTTATCCCACAGAAGTTAAGAAATTTAGTGATGAACATCTTACTTCTGTACTTCATGAAGTAAATTTAAAAACTTTAGTAGATCGGTATCCTAATCTTGATATAAAACAAGATTGGCCACGAATTCTTTCCCTAGGCGAGCAACAAAGATTAGCTTTTGCAAGACTCTTACTAAATTCACCAAGATTTGCAGTACTTGATGAAGCAACAAGTGCTTTAGATATTAACACTGAAAAAAAACTATATAGTTTACTAAAAGAACGAGAACTTTCTCTTATTAGTGTTGGACATAGACCTAGCTTAAAAGACTTTCACGAGAATATTTTAGAATTAAATGGACAAGGTGACTGGAAATTATTGACTTCTGAAAAGTATAATTTTAAGGATTAACAAAAAAAATGAATTCTAAAGAAGAACAAACTAACTCAGATGTCACTAATTTAGAGAATGAGAGTTTTATAGAACAGCAGAAAGATCCAAATGACATCGATGAACAAATTGGAGATAATAAATTAGATGAAAAATCTTTAGAAATTAAAGATGAATATAAATTTGGATGGAGTAGTTATTCTGAAATAACTAATGGAAGATTTGCAATGATTGGCTTCCTTGCAATAATATTAATTGAATTTTTTAGTAAACAATCATTTTTGAAATGGGCAGGAATCTTATAATTAATCATCAAATCTAGAACTGTTATCTCTAGGTTTCTTCCTATTTGATCCAACATTATATCTACTATTTTGATTTTTTGAACTTGATGATTTAGCAGAAGAGCTTACTCTACGAGTCTCACGCGGCTTTTTGACTTGATTAGCATCTTTAAATGTAGCATCTTCTACTTGAGATGTTGAAGTTTGCTGCCTAATAGGAGATCTAGTAGGTTTCTTTCTTAATGAAGAAGAATCACTAGGAGCAGAAATATTATCTTGCCTAGAAAATGTACGATTCATCCTGGGTCTTGACCCTGTTTTAAGTTCATCGCGTGATAAATTTCTTCTCTCACCAAAGGTATTTGTTTCAGTTTTTTTATTATTTCTATCTTCAGAAGTCTGTCTTCTCCTTCTTATAGGTTCGTCATTTTCAAACTGACTTATTTCCCTTGTAGATGGCCTACCTCTACTTGCAGCAGCAGAGGGAATAGCTCTTGAAACATTCCTCCTACGAGATCTCCCCTCCGCATAATCTTCTTCAAATTCATCTTCTTGAGGTTTAAATCTTCTGGATGGTCTTTGAGATTCTTCAAACCTATCATAATCATCATTAAATCGGCCTCTAGAATTTCTGGGAACATCAGAAATAGGATCATCATCAAAATAAGATGACCTTCTAGCTTGATCAGTAGCAACTCCCCTCAATCGCACACTTTCATATGCGAAAAAAACTGTAGTTCCTGCTAATAAAAACTGACCAAACTGAAGGATAGGATCTAACCTCCAGCCTTGAAAAAATAATATTCCACCGCACAAAAGTCCAATTGCTGCGAAGAATACATCATAATCCCTTGCCAATGCAGGTTTAAAGGACCTCAAAAAATAAAGGCCCCCTCCACATACGGCAAGGACTATACCAACAATACTGGCCCAATTGAGACTAGCATTGACCACATTCTTTCTCCAAAAAATATATTTTTAAAAGGGTTACTTATATCCCCTATATATAGTGTACTTAAAACTTCTACAAAAACTAGCGTCTTCCAGTAGAAGTACGATCGAGAGAATCTTTCTGACTGACAAAAATCAAAAATGCAGTCGCTGGAATAACGATAAGTAAGGCAGCGGCAATAAAACTACCTATCATTCCAACTGCAGAATTATTTGCAACTTCAGCAGAAAAATCTGCAGCTAGTAATAAATTTGAGATTTGAAACACTTTTTAAATATTAAATTCTCAATTTATAATACGAATTAAATACGTTTTAATGGGTTATTTATTAAGATGAATTAAATAATTGTGATTTCCTTGCTTGAAAACGCTCTTCAAATTTTAGATATTAGTTTAGGAATTTCTCTTTCATATCTAACTATAGTCTTTCTAATAAGATTAATACTTACTTGGTACCCAAAAACTGATTTAAGTAAGGGTTTATGGTTATTAATTTCAATACCATCAAGCTCTATTCTTAATTTAACAAGAAAAATAATTCCTCCTATTGGAGGCGTTGATGTTGGGCCCGTAATTTGGATCGGAGTTATAAGTTTTTTAAGAGAAATTTTAGTCGGTCAGCAAGGGATTATAAAACTCGCATTGCATACACATGTGCAATAAAAATCATTTAATTATTTCTCAGTAATTTGGCAATAATTCTTCTTCTACATATTTAGTATGTATCTTACCCTGCTTAAATTTAGATTTATTAAGTAAGGTTAGATGAAAGTTAATTGTTGTAGGAATACCAGTTACTGCACATTCATTTAAAGCCCTATTCATACGTTTAATTGCAGTATTACGATCTTTACCCCAGACTATTAATTTGCCAATTAATGAGTCATAAAAAGGAGGTATTTCATAGCCTGTATAAACATGACTATCCACCCTTACACCAGGGCCGCCAGGAGGAAGCCACCCAGTTATTTTTCCAGGTGATGGTCGGAAATTATGAGAAGGATCTTCAGCATTGATTCTGCATTCGATGGCATGACCGTTTAAATGGATATCATCCTGATTAAATTCCAGGTTTGCTCCGCTAGCGATTTTAATTTGCTCAGCTATTAAATCAACTCCTGTAACCATTTCAGTAACAGGATGTTCAACTTGAATCCTAGTATTCATCTCCATAAAATAAAAATTATCATCATCATCAACTAAAAATTCAACTGTCCCCGCTCCTTCGTAGCCTATACTTTTTGCAGCAGCAATAGCTGCGTTTCCCATTTTTTTTCTTAGCTCAGTGTTAATTGCAGGACTAGGAGACTCTTCAAGTAACTTCTGATGTCTTCTTTGAACTGAACAATCTCGCTCTCCTAAATGAACAACATTACCCGACCTATCGGCCAAAATTTGAATTTCTACATGTCTTGGCTTCTTTATAAATTTCTCCATATATAAACCATCATTACCAAAAGCTGCTTCTGCTTCACCTTGAGCTGCTCTAAACATTTTTTCAAGATTAGCAGAGTTTTCAACCAACCTCATACCTCTTCCACCCCCTCCAGCAGTCGCTTTAATAATTACCGGATAGCCTATATCATCTGCCAATTTATAAGCCTCATCAACATTTGACAACAAGCCTTTACTACCGGGTACTGTTGGAACTCCAACTGCTTCCATAGTTTCTTTAGCTGTAGATTTATCTCCCATAGATCTAATAGCTTTAGGAGATGGGCCAATAAAAACTATGCCATGATCGTTACACATCTCAGCAAATTTATCATTTTCCGCAAGAAATCCATAACCAGGATGAATAGCATCAACTCCTCTCGATGTAGCAGCAGCAAGTATATTTGGAATATTTAAATAACTCTTATTACTTAATGAATCTCCTACGCAAACAGCCTCATCAGCAAGCTGAACATGCAATGCTTTTTTATCTACAGTGCTAAAAACTGCAACGGTTGCAATACCTAGTTCTCTACAACTTCTGACAATTCGTAAAGCTATTTCTCCACGATTAGCAATTAAAACTTTTTCAACCATTATGAAAATAAAATTGAAGAAATGAAATGACTTAAAATAAAAAATTATTTGCCAAAGTATTCAACAAAATTTTTTAGTGATCAGAGGACATTTTTTACAATACAACCTAAAACGTTATATATGTATAAATATTTGTTTTATGCAATAGAAAAATTATTCATCATATTCAAAAAAACTCTTTTCGAACTACATGCTTAATTCAGCCAATAATGTATGATATTTTTAAGGTTTAAGCATCCCCGAGCTGCTGAAAACCCTTTGCGGACGTGGCGGAATTGGTAGACGCGCACGTCTAAGGAGCGTGTGGCTTTGGCCTTGCGAGTTCAAGTCTCGCCGTCCGCATTTAATGTATTCTGGTTTAACTGCAATGAAAAAAGAATCAGTTGCAGTAGTTATAATTTCCAATGGTCCTGGTGAATTAACTACATGGGTAAATCCCGTAGTGGATGAGCTAAACAAAATAAATAAATCTCTATGTGATGAAGATAAACAAGATTTCACTCTTAGGTTAGTCCTTGTTCCTTGCCCAAATGCCACTGGTAAAGAATTTTTAGTTGCAAATTCATGGAATAAATTCGAATTAATTACAAAATCCAAAAGTTTTTGGAAATTATTAATAAAGCCACATTCTTTTGCTGCTTGGCCAAAAAAAGGGATAGTTATTTTCCTTGGTGGGGATCAATTTTGGAGCATTTTATTAGCTAAAAGATTAGGTTATTTAAATATCACATATGCTGAATGGGTTTCACGATGGCCTAAATGGACCAATGAAATTGCTGCTATGAATGTAAAAGTAAAAGAGTTAATACCTAGAAGATATAAATATAAATGTAAAGTAATTGGCGATTTGATGGCAGATATCAAACTTAATAGCGAAATATCACTAAGAAATAAAGAAAAACACTACATTGCATTATTGCCTGGTTCTAAGAAAGCAAAGCTTTCTATTGGAATTCCTTTCTTCTTAGAAGTGGCAGATCATATCGCTAAAGAAAATCAAAATATAAATTTTATAATCCCCATTGCACCAACTACTGATAAAAGTGAATATTTATTTTTTCAAAGCAACAAAAATCCAATTGCTAAATATTACTCATCAAAAATCAAAACAATTAAAAACTACAAAGACTCTAGTTTTGATTATGTAATTGAAACATCAAAAAAAACAAAGATTTATCTAATCAAGAAACATCCTTGCTATGAAATATTAAAAGAATGTGATCTTGCAATTACAACTGTAGGAGCAAATACTGCAGAATTAGCAGCAATTAGTCTTCCAATGTTAGTTGTTCTGCCAACTCAACATTTAAATATGATGAACGCTTGGGATGGTATTTTTGGAGTAATTGGAAAAATTTCATTCATAAATAGATTCCTAACTTTTATAATTAAAAATTTCTATTTTAAAAAAAAGAAGTTTTTTGCTTGGCCAAATATTAAGGCTAAAAGAATGATTGTTCCTGAAAGGATAGGCAATATTTCGACAATAAAAATTGCAAGAGAAGTATTATCTCTTATTAAAAATAGAGATCAATTAAAAAGTATTAGGGATAATCTAAACAAAGAAAGAGGCGACAAAGGTGCTGCAAAAAAACTTGCTTCTATAATTGTTAATTCAATAAAAAAACTCTAACAATTACCAGGGATCATCAATTTCAAACTTTTCTGATTTTTTATTATCTTGAACTAAATTTTGTTCGTTTAGTGGTTCAATATCTAAAGTTTCAGTTGCATTTTGAATTGGTCTTTTCGAAGCTAAATTAGCAGTTGATTGTTTTTTTTGCTTTAAATCAATATCGTTTTTTTCATCTATTTGATTAACACTATTTTGATTCTGGATCTGATCATAATCATCATTATCCATGTATAGCTTTTTTCTATTATTTATTTCTTCTTCAGAACCCTTTATTTCAACGTATTCAAGTTCATCTTCATAATCATCTTCATAATCATCTTGTTCAACAACTTCTTCATATTCCTCGACCAAATTGTTTTGCTGTTCTGATTCAGAACCTGAAAGTAACTGATTCTCAACAGGTACAAGATTTGCTGAGTATCCATTTACTTCCCTTTCATCCCATGAAGAACCCCCGACTCCAAGTTTCTCAAGTAATCCACTACTTAGTTGCTTCAATTTCTCTTCCGCACCTTCATAAACAATAATCCTATCGGTACCACTACTTACAATTTCCTCAACAGGTATTTCCCAAGTACTTAAAACTCCCTCGCCTAAAAGCGGAACACCAACAGCACCCATAACAAGAGATATCAAATCCCCAGTCTCAATATCAAAAGAAAAGCCAAGAACTCTTCCCAGAAGTTGTCCAGATTCTGTAATTACTTGACAATTAATTACCTTCCCATACCTTTCTGGAGAAAAACTTTCACTCAAAGAATCTAGGGAGTCAACTAATATGACATCCCCAACTTGCTTAATACTTTCTAAAGGCATCCATTTTGGCAAACCTGGTAAAAATCTTGTAAGTGGATTATCTCTTAGTCCCAAAGCGACCACCTCTCTTCTATCAATATCAACAACAACTTCGCCAACTACGCCTAGCCGTCTTCCAGTATCAGTAGTTATCACTTGTGTTCCCATTAATTCTGACCTTAACCATAAACGTTCACTAGGAACCGAGTTAGGGAGATTCTTATTAGCAGATGTGTTAGACAAGCTCATAAATTTCTTTTTATCATTCTGACGTATAAATTTAAAAAAGTGTGTTTATGCAGCATTTGGTAACCCAAGAACTTGAGTATTAGCACCTCTTGCTTGCGCAACCCCAATTGTTCGTTCAGATGCACTAATCATAGGCCTTCTATGACTTACGACTATAAATTGAGCATTTGATGACTGATTTGATATTAGTTTTGACAACCTTTCAACATTAATACCATCTAAAAAACTATCAACCTCGTCTAATGCATAAAAAGGTGAAGGCTTGTACTTTTGCAAAGCAAATAAAAAACTTAAAGCAGTTAACGATTTTTCACCACCTGACATAGACGCTAATCTTCTGACATTTTTCCCCTTGGGATGAGCCACTAGAGTTAGTCCTCCTTCTAAAGGAGAATTAGGATTTTCAAGTTGAAGAAACCCATCTCCATCAGATAAATTTGCAAAAATTTCTCTAAAATGTCTATCAACTTCTTTAAATGCTTGCATAAAAGCTTCTTGACGCATCGTAGATACAGTTTCTATTCTCAGCAATAATTCAGATCTCTCATTAGATAGAATTTCTAATTTTTCTCGCAAACCATTTAATCTCTCAATTAATTCTTCTAGTTCATCTAGAGCTAACATATTGACAGGTTCTAAGCTTTCTAGTTTTGCATTTATAATCGAAATATCTGATTGCAAAGATTCAAGACTCTTCCCTTCATATTCTCCAAACTCCGGGGAAGGATTAGGTAGATCTTTTTTATAATTTTCTAATTTTATTTTCTCGCTCCTCATCTCTTCTTTAAGGGAATGCATATCCCTTTCAAGATATTCAAGCTTTAACAGATAGTTATTATATTCTTGCCTTTTATTTGAAATTGAAGAGTTTAATTCATCTCTTTTCCTTCTCAATAAACCTAAATTCTTCTCTAGAAAATTTTTTTGATCATCGAGATCTGAAAGCTCTTTTTTAAATTGATCTCTTTTTTCTATCCATTCACTATGAGCAATTGCGAGTTGTTTAATAGATTCCTGCAAGTTTTTTTCTTGTAGTAAAGTGATTTTTAATGAATTATTGATACGCTCTTTATTTAAAGCAAATTGATTCTTTTTATCTAGTAATGTATTTCTGTCTTTAATAAGTAATTCAAGTTTTTTATCAAGATTATTAAAATCATCATTAAAAGCTATTAATGATGATTTTTGATTTTTTTCATAATTTACCTTTTGAATGGTTTGTAGTTGATCAAACTTTTCGTGATAAGGCTTCAATTGATTTTTTAAATGACCTAACTCGTTAACTAATAAATTATTAGCAGTATCAAGTTTATTTAATCTCGATTTACAATCCTCAATTCTTTGCGAGACAGCTTTAAGAGAATCTTGATTTACTTCAATTTCTTTATTAAATGAGGCGCAATCCTCAATTATTTGACTGCGGTTAGAATTTAATATACTAAGTCTATTATTTTTTAGTATCAAATCATTATTTGACTCTTTTAAAGCTTCTTCGATAACTAATAATCTTTCTTTTATAGGACTGGAATCATCAATATCATTGTTAATTCCAAACTTATAAGCCAAATCTTTATTTAACTTACTTCCTCCTGTAATAGCACCACTTGCTTCTAATAATTCACCACTTAAGGTAACCAACCTATTTTTTTGTGTAGACAACCTTGCTGAGGATAAGTCTGAAAAAACCAAAGTATCTCCAAAAACATATCGAAAAACATCCGAATAAACTTCATCAAAAGTAATTAGATTAATAGCTTTATCAATAAATCCATTCTCCCTGTTATTTTCAAATCTTGAAATTGCATAATTCTTTTTTTGACTTTTAATTCTATTTAAAGGTAAAAAAGTTAATCTTCCCGCTTTCTTCTTTTTAAGAATTTCAATTGCTTTTGCAGCAATATGATCATTATCAACAACAATTTGTCCTAACCTATTTCCAGCAGCAATTTCTAATGCATATCTATTTTTCTCACTGACCTCTCCAAGTTGAGCTACATAACCATGTATACCCTCTAACCCTGCCTCTAAGAGAATTCTGAGAGCATATGAACCTCTAGATTCGTTTAAAGCTTCCTTCCTGCTTTCAAATCTAGATAAATCCTTTTCAAGCCTTAATTGTTCGTTATTTAGCCTTGATTTAGTTTTAATTAATAAATCGATTTCATTTTTTAAAGAATTAATTTCTGCGCTATTACTTGCCAAGTTTTTATTCTTTGTATCAGATGTCTCTTTTTTTCTTTGATTTACCTGAAAAAGTTTCTGCTTTTCTAAGTCTAAGGATTCGATCTGTGACAATATCTCATCTTTTTGAATATTATTTTGAATAGTTTCTTCTTCAATTTTCCTTTTTTTTATTTCCAAAGGATTAATTTCATTTTTTATACTTTCAAGCTCAGCATTTAATTTGATACTTTGTTTTGAGAATTCTCCAGATTCTCCAGCAGCATCAGAAAGTTTTTTTCTTGATAGTTTGTGTTTTAAAGTGAGATCGTCAATTTGCAAGTTCAATTGATTTAAAAAATTATCATCGAAATTTTCTTGTCTCATCTTTTCTGACTCGATATTCCTCTTAGAAATTGCAATTTCATCTCTCTGTTTTTGTAATTTAATACCTTCTTCTTTATTCAGACTTGATATCCTATCAAGTTCTCTCAAGCTAGAATTAATACTTCCAATATCAGAATTAACTTTTATCAAGTTATCCTCTCCTTTCTCCTTAAGCTCATCAACAAGTATTTTCAAAGCATCTTCTAAAACTGATATTTCTTTACTAATAGATTCTTTTTCTTTATTAAACAAGATTTTATTTTTTTCAATTTCACTTTCTTTTTTTTCTATAGATTCAACATGCTTAACTTGTTTTTCAAAAATAAGAACTTTCTCTAATTCTATTATTTGTAATAGTTTTGCCTTTAACTCTTTATATCGTTTTGCTTTTTCACATTCTTTTTCAAGCTTATTTTTACTTGATTGCAATTCATTTTCTAAAATTTCACATCTTTCTTGTCTTTCAAAAACGTCATTTAATTTTGCATTAGTTTGTTCTATTCTTGTATCAAAAAGTGCGACTCCTGCTAATTCATCAATAAGATTTCTCCTCTCCTTATTATTCATTGATACTATTCTTGTTACATCACCCTGCATAACAACATTGCTGCCCTCAGGATCAACACTAATATCTCTTAATATTCTCTGTATTTGTTGCAAAGTACATTGTTTGCCATCAGAAGTATAAGTAGAAGCATAAGATCCACCTGGCATAAGCCTTAATTTTCTAGAAACTACCCATTCTTTTTGACCTTTATTAAGGGCAATTTCTTCTTCTTCTAGTTCCAAAGGCGGAAGGTCCTCTCTTGGAGACCAATCTTGAATATTAAATTTTACTGATACAGATGTTTCTGATGACTTACCCTCTTTAACTTTGGAGTTATTTATTAGATCTGGTAATCTTTCAGCCCTCATCCCTCTACTATTAGCTAGACCTAAACAGAATAAAATTCCATCTAAAATATTACTTTTCCCAGAACCGTTAGGGCCCGTAACCACTGTGAAGCCTTCTTCAAGAGGAATTTTTACATTTCCCCCAAAAGATTTAAAATTTTCAAACTCGACCTGATTGATATGTACCAATCTCAAGTCTCAATAGCTAAATAAGAATAACTAATTTGCAAAAATTCTCAATAGAAATATTACGTTTATTTATAAATGAATATTAATAATTTTTGGTCAATCTACAAGAATTTGCCGAAATTTCAAACAAACCAGAAAGAAGTTCACCATCCAAAATGAATCGATAATTTTCAAAGTCCAAATCTGTAGAGACGTTTTTAAATATTCCATGATCAATTCTTTTTACAAAACCTCTATTATCAGAAAGTTCATGTTCTATCCTGGATAGCCATATAAGTCTATGATTTGGCTGCTTAGAAATTTCTATAGAAGCTTGATTTAATAAAGGTAGTTTTAAAAATTTCCAAGTTAAACAATCTATTCCATTTTCAACAAGAAAATCATAATGAATATCTTTAGACTTAGCATTATAAACTTCATGTTCCAGCAAAACCCATTTATCCATTATTTAGTTGATAAATAAATTAAATCTTTTTGCAAAACAAAGTTTAGATAAAGATATTTTTCTTAAAGATGGTCCATTTTATTTAATTACCTGCATCAGGAACAAATCTTAAAGCGATGAATAGCAAACTTCCAGCTCCAGCAATAGCTGCAGCTACTAATCCAAAATCTGTAGGGATTGTGCGAGATGCAAAAATTAATGATGCAAATGTAATATCCATGATGAAATTTAAACTCATTTAATTATTCCAGTAATAGCTTAACAAAAGCTTCTTGCAGAACAGAGTAGATAAATAAAATGTAAATAAACTTTTATATGTTTTTATTCTATATAAATCCCACAATTATTTAGATAAGGGTTCCAAATTAAGAAAATGGGTCTAATCTTAAAATAAATAAGTTTGAATAATGGAGACTTACCATCCTCCCAAAGAAGTAAAAGATAAAGAAGATAACTCTAATCTTCCCGAAAGAGAGGTTCTCTCGGAAAAATGGTTACTAGAAAAAATTGACAGTTTAATACCTTTAATAAAAGAAAAATGGCCTGACATTGCACAACAAACCCTTGAAGCCACAAAAGGGAGTATTGACGATTTAGTTGAAGTAATAGCAAGCCATAGTGGAACCTCAGCAATTAGAATAAAAAGCCAACTATTTGAAATAATTGATTCAATAAGAGAAAACAATTGGGAAATAGCAGAAAAAATTGAGCCTATAGAAAGTCAATTAGAAGAATTATTAGAAGAACTTAACGATACACTTAGACCAAAAATAGAAAGTCCCATAAGAAAAAAACCATTATTGTCTATTGCTATTGCGGCTGGTATTGGTTTACTAATAGGAACGCTCCTAAACAGTGGTAGAAAATAATATGGAAAAACCAAAAAATAAAAACTTTGCAAATACCGCCTCCAGAATTTCAGCGATTGCAAGTTCAGTTATGGATTTGCATGTAAGAATAGCTCTTCAAGAAGTAGATAGAGAAAAAAGAAGATTAATTAGTGGTGGAATATTTTTGGCAATTGGCAGCACATTATTATTATTAGTACTAATTTGCATCCATATTATTTTCTACCTTTTTCTAACGAAATATAATAACTGGAATATTGAATATAATTTATTACTAATAATATTTATCGATTTAGTTCTTGCAGGCTTAAGTTTAAAACTTGGCGGAAAATTAGCCAAAGGACCATATCTTCCTCAAACATTAGAGGGTTTAGGCAAGACAACAAAAGCCGTTTTAGGCAAAAAATAAATTACCTTATTAAATACTTTATCCATCTACAATCTATTCCTCCATTACTAACAGGAATTTTCAATGAAGATTTCATTTTCAAATATTTTGTTAGTTTTGAATTTCCACTTAGCAGCCAAAATTCCCAACCTGAAAAATTATTCTTTAGGAAGATTCCCATTTGTTCATATAAATAAATCAATTCATTTTCATCGCCTAATTTTTTGCCGTATGGAGGATTACATATGATTATCCCAGGAGTACAACTTAATTGGAGTGCTAAAAAATCATTATTTATAAGCTCAATATAATTTTCTAGTCCAGCTAATGATATGTTTACATTTGCCTGCTCAAAAACCTTTTTATTAATTTCACATCCTATTATTGTTGGCAATTTTTCATAATTTATAATTTTATTTTTTGCCTTATTTTTTTCATTAAGATAAATATCTTTCCTAAAGTCCAACCAATTCTCAAAAAGATATACTTGATCAATATTTATGGGAACTCCAAGGTATTGGTTGACTGCCTCAATTAAAAAAGTTCCCGAACCGCACATAAAATCTATCAATGGAACTTTGCCATTCCATTGAGTCATATTTATCAATCCAGAAGCTAAATTTTCTTTTAATGGAGCATTTCCAATTGCGGGTCTATAGCCTCTTTTGTGTAAGCTTTCAACGCTGCTTTGAAGACTAATAATTGCTTTATTATTATTTAAATGCAGATGAATTATAAAATCAGGATTAGCTAGAGAAATATTTGATCTTTTATTCCAAACTGCCTGTTGCAAATCAGTTATGGAATTTTTTACTTCAAGAGCAGTGAAATGAGTATGACTTAAAGAAGATGTTCTCCCAGTCACTTGAACATTAAACGTTTTATCAAAGTGCAACCAATTTAACCAATCAAATGAATCTCTAACCCCCGCATATAAAGATTGCTTGTCATAGCAATTAAAACTTGCAATTTCTCTATAAAAACGAAAAGCTAATCTGGAATAGAAATGAACTCTATAAAAAGTTTCAAAATCACATTCAAAATTAATAAATCTTTTATGAGTATTAATATTAAAGCCGCCTAAATTTGAAATTTCTTCTGCTAAAGATTTCTCTAGTCCCTCCGGAGATGATGCCACTACATTCATATACGATAAAACTTAGTAAAAAAACTATTCAATAACCATTTTGCCTGTCAGAATATAAATGTCCAATTGGACTAGGTGATCTCAACCGATGTTTCGGACAGCGGTTCGATTCCGCTCAACTCCACTATTTGGGGTTGTAATGGTTTCGACGGGGCATAAGGAAGGTGACTGAAGCCGGCTCGGTTAGAGCAAAAACACAAATGCTAACAAAATCGTTAGTTTCTCCCGTCAAACAGCACCAGTTGCTGCTTGATCCTAAAGGAGATGGGGTTATATCAGCCTTATCAACCAAATGATACGAGGAGTCTGGAAGGACTCCACTTTTTTTAAATAACTAAGAAGTTGTAGTAGATAATTTATGAGTGTGTAAATATTGCTGCAATTACTTGTATTAAAAAGAATTTTTTTAATTTTATAAGTATAAATACTGAGAAGATAAGTTTTAAATTAATTTATCTTATTAAGAAATCCAATCTTCCAAAATGGAATCTAATAAAAAACTAAATGACCTGATAATAAATCTCAAACCAAAAGTTATTAGATTCACTGGTGAAAAATTTCCCAATGAACTATGGAATAGTGGTTGTCAAATCAAAAAAAATAAGAACATAACTAGCTAAAAATTTAATTAATTACTCGAAAAAGGATTTTTCGGCATTTTTTTTAAACATTTTTGTGAAACTTCCTGAAGTACTTTAAATTCATTTTTTTTTAAATTCCAATTAAATACATTAGATACATCTATAACTTGAGATTTTTTTCGCATTCCAACTAGTGGAATAGTTCCTTGATAACAACACCAATTAATTGCTACTTGCGCTTGGGAAACTGATCTTTGATGCGCAATTCTTTTTAGACACCTCCGCAATTCATATGTTGGTTTTTTATAGTTTTCAAATAAGGAATTACGAATAAAACTTTTTTCTTTATTTTCTTCTTTATCCGGATCAATACAAAGTATTCCAAAGGACAAAGGACTATAAGCAAAGAAATCAATATTATTTTCGTCGCAAATTTTTTTTACCTGATATTGTTTTCCTAAATCGGGAGCAAGCAAAGAAAACTGTATTTGAACACTCTTTAGGTGCTGATCTCTTTTTGCTAAAAAATTAATTAATTTCATCAATCTTTTAGGGCCTGTATTTGATAAACCTATTTGAAAATCAAAGCCTTCATCTTTTAAATCGCAAAGATTATTCAACAGCCCTAATTCCTGCCAAGGATTGTATTTTGCAGTTGACCAATGTAATTGCACTATATCTAATTTGTTATTAAGTCTCTCTAAACTTTTCAAAAAAGGTTTATTGAAGCCTCTGTTACCTATTCTCCAGGGATAAGGTGCAAGTTTGGTTGCTATTTGAATTCTTTTTTTCTTTGCTGAAGGAGTATTTAGTAAAAATTTTCCTATCAACAATTCACTTCTGCCCTGAAGATTCCCAGTACCGTAAGAATCTGCAGTATCAATTAGATCAAAACCTCTTTGTAACGCTTCATCATATGTCTCACGTAAATCATCGTCATTTGTAGATTGGTAATTCCAGAAAAGCTTATTCCCCCAAGACCACGTACCTAAGCCAATTCTTTTCTTCACTAGCGAATTTAAATAAGGAACTTTATAAGGTTATCTAAAAATATTAACTTCTTTAAAATATTTCAAAAAATAAGTTTTAAAGCATTAACAATCAATTTCTCTTGACATTAAGAGATTATTCTCCAAAGTAAGAGAAATAAAAATAAAAAATTGTTCATTACCGTTTGCGGACAAAAAGGGGGGGTGGCCAAGACCTGTACAAGTATTCACCTTGCAAGTTTTTGGCATTCTGAAGGTAAAAAAGTTTGCATAGTCGATGCCGACAAGAATAGATCTGCTTTAGCATACGCATCAAGAGGCAATCTTCCATTTCCAGTTTTCCCCGTCAATTCAGCTGCTAAAGCATCAAGATCATCAGAAATTGTAATAACTGATGGCCAAGCTAGCAGTGATCAAGAAGAACTTAAACACTTAGCGTATGGTTCAGATTTAGTTATCTTACCTACAACTGCAAAAGCAAGATCAGTAGAATTAACTGTTGAACTAGCTAATTTATTAAGTAACTTAAAAGTTAACCATGCTGTAGTAATAGTAAAAGTTGATTTTAGACAGCAAAAAGCAGCGCAACAAGCCAAAGCAGCTCTAGAAAATTTTGGTTTATATGTTTTTGATACATTTATACCCTTACTCTCAGCATTTGATAAAGCAGAAGCCTCCGGCAATGCTGTATTTGAAGCTGTAGACGATTTAGGCAGATCAGATCCTCGTCGAATGGCGGGCTGGTCTGCTTATTGTTCAATTGCCTCACAAATTCCATGCCTGATTTCGAAGCCCTCATCCGACACCAACAACTTAAACAACCAACAACCAATAAGCGCTTAAAAGTAGTTGATTCTCCTAATTTTGAAGAAGAAAAAAAAGAAAAAGCAAAAATTAGACAATCTGGATTATTAGTTAATTTTTTTGGAGGTTTTATAGGCTCTGTAATTGGAACTTTAACAATACTGTTTTTCTATATTAATGAATATCTACCATTAGATTTACTAAAACTTAAGTAGTATATTCGCTATTAATTTCCACCTTGAGCAAATAGTATATACACCTTGCTGTAATCCATTGGCATCACTAGAGCAAGTTTTTAGAAAATAATCACACCATAATCACAGTCGGCAAAATAATAATCACAGTTTTAGATTTTAAATAAAAACCATTGAAATTATTAGGATTAATTTCTGTGATCTTATTAGTAATCACAGAATAATCACATTAATACCAAAAGTGAGTATTCATTATTGAGAGGGGGGATGGGAATTTCCTGTTATTGATTGAAAAAATATAAACAATCAAAAGACAAAATCTATATTTGAAGGAAACTATATTTAACTAGTATCAAAATCATGAAAAAGTTCTTAATCTTTTCTCTTATTAGTTCAGGTTTTATATTTAATATTCAAAAAGCACAAGCAGACTGGGATTATTGGGGCTATAAAGATGAAACAGAAACAGTAAATGGTCATACAGATACTTTTCGTAATTTATATACAATTAATTCTGCTACTGGTGTTGGAACTAGAAGACAAAGATTTTGCTACAGCAGCAATATCAACACCATGAATACTTGTCATACAAATACAGGACTTCCAATTCTTAGATCCCCAACTGATATTGCTTACCCTGAAAAACATATTGATAAAGATACTTTAATTATCAAACAAAAAGAAACAAATTATTCAAGCGACACAATTCAGAAAAAATATAATTTAAATGGAGATACTCTAACCAGTGAGACAATTACTTCTGCTACCACTTATTGGTATGACGACTATAGTTACGTTCAAGTAAGAGGGGCCGCACAAATTGATAGTGATGGAAATTATTATTCAGATATTGGTGGGCAAATGTGGATTAAGCAAACCTCAGATGGAACAATTAGTTTTGGCAAATCAGGTAGTGATACTGCTATCTATTCATTAAGTGAAAATGGAGTTTCACAAGGAGGAAGTAATTTAATAAGTAGAACCTCTGATGGGATAACAAGTATTGGAGCAAACTCACTTAAATTACAGGAAAGTGGTGGATTACAAAAAATGTGGGCGACTGATGCTAGCGGGAAAAGCATTCCAATAGATATTACAAATGGGACTAAATTACTAATCAACGGAAGAGATGTAGAGCAATCAATTAATAATGTAGGCGCACTCAGCGCTGCCTTAACAGGACTACCAACAGTTCCAAGTGACACAACATTAGCGTGCGGTTTTGGAACGGGGACTCATGGCGGTGATATTGCTCTTTCTGGTGGGTGTGCTTCAAAAATTAATGAAAAACTTTCAATAAATTATGCTGCTTCGTTGACTATGCCCGGTCAAGATTATGCCGGTAATCTTGAAGATAAGTTTTCTGCTAGAGCAGGATTTGTTTGGAAATTAGGAAAGTCCTTGAAACCTACTCAAATCAGTATGGGAGAAAAAGAAAAAATGGAAGACAAGATCAATTCTCTTGAAGAGAAGAATGAAAAAATTCTGTCTAAAAATCAGAAATTAGAAAATACAGTCTCTACTCTTTTAGCAAGACTAGAGCGACTAGAAAAAGTAGCACTTGGTGAGACTAAATCAAAAGATTTAGCCAACCTAAGGTAGTTAATGTAAAAAAATTACAAGATCTTTGAGAAAAAAAATTTTGAAAGTAAAATCATCTCAAATATCTGAAAACAAAATGGCTGCGACTTGGAACGTCAAATTAAGTGCTCAAGGAAGAACAATGAACGTAACCGTTCAGGCAGGAACTCAACCCGAAGCAAGAAAAATAGCGGAACATCAATATCCAGGATATAAAGCAGTTACTGCTCAAAGGGCATAATTTGAAAAATTAAATGATCTAAAAATCTTGAAATAATAATCACAGTATTATCACAGTCGCAAAAGGTGTGTATTCTTTTTGGGATTTTATATAGTCATATCAATTGATCCTAAAGATCACAAAAACTACGTCGTATATTCGCTATTTATTTGCACCTATAGTATTTGTTATATACACCTTTATATCGCCTTCAGAGGGGTCTTAAATATTTCATCTTAATAATACTCAAATATGCTAATTTAACCCCATATATGGTGTAAAAATGGCATTTCAGGGCATTTATTCAAGCTTTCTCTTCATAAGCTTAAACTGAATATTTTACGAATACAAATCACACTACAAATCACACCGCATCACAAACAAATCACACTCCATTTAGCTCTATATGGACTTCTAATGGTGGTAAGGCTTTATGACGTGCAAATACTCCCACAAATCACAAACAAATCGCATTTCCTACCAAGAGGCATATTCTAAACTTGTATAAATAATTGTAGAAAGAATTAGTTTCGTTCTTTCTAAAAGAAATGGTTTTAAAGTTGTTACCACGATTTCCCATTTCTTTTTCATTGAGTAAATCTACAGCCTTCTCAAGTGAACCTTGAGGAGGTTTTTTACTACAAAAAAAAAATTGAAATCAAATGTTTAAAGAAATCTGATTTCAAATAAGTTTTATCTCTCTCAAATCGTTATTTTAAGCTTAATAGTATCTTTCAATTTAGCTTCAGGGGTGTTGTCTCACGAACGAACACACGAAATAACGAAATCAATAACAATATTAGATATATGCAAGAGGAGCTTATTATCAAATTGATTGCTGATTAGTTCTATTTGTGGTTCAGAATTAATAACCAAGTAGCAACTTGTTGTTCCTTTAGAAAAATTAAAAAATCTGTATATTAAATCTTCTTCTTCGTCATATAAAAAGAAACTTTCTTCCAAGCTCCAATCTGCAATATTTTCTAAAAGCAAATCTTCAATCGCAAGTAAAATCTTCTGGGCGATTTCTATATCTTCAGCAGAAAGTTTTGTCTTTTTTAACTGCTCTGGAGTTAATTGATATTTGTTCTTAAACTTTTCTACATCTAATTCCATTAATACTCTGGCAAATTAAGAGATTTATATTCATCATCAATTTTCTTGGATAGAAACTTGGCAGCTCCAGAACTACTTGTATCTGTAATTCTGTGACCCTTAAGCATCAATATTTTTAATTTTTCAGAAATTATCGGAGAAAATACAACATTCATTAGTTTCGTTCAATCAACTTTCGTTTCTGATACTCGCTTAAGATAAGTTCTTCAATATATTCTTCAGGTTCAGCATTATTTTGTCTTGCAAGTGTCTTTAGCATTACCGCAAATGTGGGAGTGATATTTAATTTCATAATTTCAAATAAGGTAATCCTGAAGGAGCTGGCTTCATACCTTCAGGTGGTTTTCCTTTAATTGGTTGAGAGTGCCTTTTAACTAATCTTGGTGGGTTCGCCAACATATTAGGTCTAAAGGTAACTTCAAAATAAGTGTCTGGGTCATTATCAGAAATCTGATAATATTTTTGCGACATTAGTTCTCGGTGCTGATTACGAATATCAAAAATATTTCTTCTTTCGCGTTCAAAGTAAGCATCATCTTGATAAGCCAGTTCATTCTTTTCGTAATTTTGCTTCATTAGATTATGGTAATTTTCTTTTCGTTAAACTCTTCGTTATATCTTTCTGCGATTAAGTGCTTAACCAGAGTTGAATATCCGCACCTATACTTTTTCATCAGCTCTTCTTCTTTATCATTCAAATGTCGTTGGTGCATTCCATAAGAAACGTTCTTACTTATAGGTGGTCTTGAGTGAAAAGGAACTTCGTTCCTTTTGCCTTCGGCATCTCTTCTCTTGAATAATGTTTGTGGCATATTTGTCTAATTGATTATCTTATTAACTTCATTTATTTATGCATTACGGACTTACCATACATCTCTTACCTATACTTCTATGAACCTTCTTATATGATTTCTTCTGCAAAATCCCTTTAAAGTGTCCTATAGGACTTAATTAAGGCTTAACATTCTCATCAACCTCTACAAAGGTTATTGTATACAAGTTTTATGCAAAATTGCACTATTATATGAAGTTAAGTAAACTTAAGCGGTATTATTGTTAGCATTTAAATATAAACATATAATCCTTGACATCTATTCTGGCATCTACTCTAGTCCTTTTTACCACAATCCCTTTAAAGTATCTTTAAGAAGCCATACCCTCTGGTTCAACCGTAACAGAGTTACTTATATAAAAAATGATAGGATTTTAAAAATATTTTACATAAGTTCATATTCAAGAGAAATAATATCAGCATCTAATCATCAAGAAATCTTCGCTGACATCAATTCTGCCATCTATTTTAGAGGCATAAACATACCATCACTTTTTTTCGTCGCTGTTGTAGGTCAATCTGAAGGGACTTTTTTTTAGAAAGTTGCCGTTGTAAAGATAATTGTGGCATCAGGGTAAATATTCCTGGCTGTTTCTTCTGCTTGCTGATTAGAGGTTGCATAGCACCTGAACCAGAAAGTCCTACCCCCTAGAAAGAGTTGCACCTTATACTTCATTTCTTTAATAAGCGATAAACACTATCTCTATGAATATTCAATTCTTTTGCGATTTTTGTAGCTCCATATCCTTCTGCTTTTAATCTTCTAATTTCTTCTACATTAATTTTTTTCTTACCGCCCTTATAAACTCCTCTTGCTTTTGCTTTCGCAATTCCCTCCATCTGTCTCTCCTTGCGAATATTTGTCTCAAACTCGGCAAAAACTCCAAGCATATCCAGAAAGCATTTAGAAGTTGCATCTTTAGTTGATATTGGTTGCTCTGTTGCTACTAATCCAACTCCTTTATCAGTTAATTCTTTAACTATTAACTGCAAATCTAAAATACTGCGGGCTAATCTATCCGTCCTAGTGATATAGCAAGTATCGCCTTCACGGACAAACTCAAGCATCTCTTTTAATTTTTCTCTCCCTTGAGTAGAAGTTCCGCTTACTTTCTCCTCAAAAATCTTATCTACGTTTTCCTTCTGGACTGCTTCGCGTTGAAGTTCTAAAGATTGAGTTGAACTACTAACTCTTATGTAAGCAACTTTCATTTGTTTAAGTGTCGTATCTACATCTAAACGTTAGAGCTGATATGTCGTATCAGAAAAAAACAACCCTGATACGTAGCCTTTTGTAGCCCTTTTTGTCGGATAATTTTTATCGTGAACGGTATACCATTTACGACACGAATATTATTCGTCTACACCAAGTAATTTTTCGTATTCCATCAAATCATTAGAATAAGTTTTTTTGTAAAAAGTTCTATTTTTAGTAATTTTTTCCCACGTATTTCTGCTTTCCTGTTCGTGGTGGTAATAAGTTAGTTCAATTTCTTTTAATGAAGTCCCCGCAAGTTCAGCCAGAGTAATTAAAGGAACTCCATTTCCTACTGCAAATGATATACCTGTGTGGCGAAAACTATACCAAGTTATATTTTTACTTCCCCAGTATCGTGCTTTGCATAAATCTTTAATTTTTTTCCATTCTCTTTCCCACGTTCCATTTCCCATTCTTTCATCTTTATTAAACTTTTTAATAATTGGCTTATCCATATATTCAAGTGGGACGTGAGGAAACTTACTCTTGGGAACTTTAGGTATTCCAGATAATTCACGAATAGCGTTGAAGCGTGTAACTGTGGGAGTTAAAACAA
The DNA here is from genome assembly GCA_003212655.1 of Prochlorococcus sp. AG-436-D21. Classification (GTDB taxonomy): domain Bacteria; phylum Cyanobacteriota; class Cyanobacteriia; order PCC-6307; family Cyanobiaceae; genus Prochlorococcus_A. The sequence goes on from QCPF01000005.1 coordinate 30,375, forward strand.
CTCTGGAAGTTCCAACTTTACAAGCTTCTTTTCTCACACGAATTAAATGACCGATTTGTTGGTCTTCTTTAGTAAGATTTTCTGCAACATCTAAATCTCCCCATACCAAGTTTCTTAAAGTTCCTTTTCTTAATAAGCTATTCGTCATTATGAAAATACAATTCAATAAAATCTTGCGATTATATACTTGCGAAGGTGTTGCAGCTTTACTTTTAGTCCAAGCATAAAGAGTAGGAATTGTTTGTTTATATTCTTTCTGGTTTAAATAATCTCTTCTACTATCTTTTCTTCTTTCTCTTACAACTTCTTTAAACTCTGGGACTTTTAAAACTAATCCTCTATTCACAAGAAATCTAAAATACAATCTGAAAGTTGATAATTCTTGAGATATTGTTTGCATATACTTGGGCGGTGTATTGGTAGGTGTTTTTAAGCTCCTCCAATAGGGATATTCATATAATTTTTTATAATCAAGTTTTTCTAAAGGTATATTTTTATTCTTATAAAACTTTTTAAGGTGGTCTAACCTTGCGGACATAGCCCTATGAGTTCCTTTTGTAATGTATCCGCGAACTGCATATGGTTTAATTCTTTTCTCTTCTTGTCTTAAGAAATCGTCCATCAGGTCAAATAATCCTTTCTTGACTATTGCCTTCATACCAGCTTGCATTCTTGCTTTTGCTTCGTGGAACTTTTCCTGTGCGAATAATCTTGCTTCTTCTAATCCAACATTTATATCGTCATTATCTCCTTGTATCTTCGTAGATTTTTTTATTGTGCCTTCGCCATCTAACTGCAAATAGTATTGCCACACGCTTGAACGAGGACGCTTGTGTATAAAACAATTCCTCAAGCCATATATTTCTACCTTATGTTTAATGTATTTTCCCTCTGTGGGTCGTCCTTTAGGCATCTGACAGCAAAATTATGTGAATATACTAATCACACATAAATCACACTGCAACTATGTTGATATAACAAATATATTGATAAGGCTATAAATGTGCCTTTATTGAGAAAATATGCCTGTTTTTGGTCTTAAATGGTGGTTTTATTGAGAATATCTACAGCCCATTATAAATCACACTTTCTATGTAGTATATTCGCTATTTATTTCAACATATTTTTTAGAAAGATCGCACCCCCAAGCTGTGCCTTTCGATTCTCCAGAATTTAGATTAATCATAATTTCTACAATATCATCTACCAAATATCTACCTTTCATTCTGGACTTAATATAGTCTGTGACTTTTTGTTGATCATATTTATTTAACTGGCCTTTTTCCAAAATATGGGCGTTTCCTATATATAAGTCAACGTCATTTAAATTAAATTTAACTCCAGAATTACCTGCAGCAGAAATGATTCGTCCCCAATTTGGATCACAACCATGTATCGCAGTTTTTACCAAGGCAGAATTACAAATAGATTTCGCGAGCATAATTGCATCATCTGTATTTTTTGCTCCTTGAACCAAAACTTCTATTAAACAATTTGCTCCCTCTCCATCTCTTGCAATATTTTTTGCCAAGTTCTGACATACAATATCAATACCTTGTTGGATAATTGGGAAAAACCTTTTTTCAATTTTCTCTCCTGCATTTATTCCAACAAAAGAATCATTTGTGCTTGTCTCTCCATCAACTGATATTGCATTAAAAGATTTTTGAACCGCAATAGCAATCATTTTGTCCCATTCTTCTTTTTGAATACCCGCATCACAGGTTAGAAAAGCAAGCATTGTAGCCATATTGGGGTAAATCATTCCTGAACCTTTTGCAAATCCTGCTATTTTTATTTTTCTACCTTGAATAATCGTCTCTATTGACACTTTTTTTCAAAGTCAAATCAGTAGTTAAAATTGCTTCTGCTGCATTTTCAAAATTATTACCCTTTAAATCACTAACTAAATTCGGTAAATTTTTTACTAAATCATTTATTTGTATTGGAACACCAATTACACCAGTTGAGCACATTAAAACTTCTTCTTCTTTTATTCCTAAAAGTTCCGCAATCTTTCCTGTAGCAATTTGAAAATGTTGAATGCCAAGATTTCCTGTACATGCATTTGCTTGACCAGAATTAATTAGAATTGCTCTTACAAAACCTGAAGTTGTTTTAATCCTTTCCTCACAAATATCCACACAAGAAGCTCGAACTATTGATTGGGTAAACATCCCACTAAAAATACTTCCTTCTGGAGCGAGTATTAGTGCTAAATCTTTTTTATTAGAAGCTTTTAAACCAGCAGATATCCCAGCAAAAAGAAACCCCTTGGGTGTTACCTTACTGTCATCAACAAACGACCAATTGGAATCTAACTGGCTCAAACTTTTTGGTATTTTAATTCATACTAACTATTCTTTAATACTAAAGAAACTAAGTAATTAGATTATTATTAATTATATGGATATTCTTCAAAAATTAAAAAACAACCAAAGAAGGATTGGTTTAACAGGAGGTATTGCAAGTGGGAAGACAACCATAACTAATTACATAAGAAAACATAAAAACATACCAATATTAGATGCAGATCATTTTTCAAGAGAATTAATCAAACCAAACACATATGGATATAAGAAAATTTTAGATTATTTTGGAAATAAAATTATTGATAATAAAAGCATTTCAGAAAGGGAAATAAACAGAAAACTTTTAAGGAACATTATTTTTAAAAATTCAGCAAGCAAGGAATGGATTGAAAAACTACTTCACCCCTTAATTAAAGAAAGAATGATAGAAGAATGCAGTAAATACAGAAATAATCAAACTATAGTATTGGTTATTCCATTATTGTTTGAAGCAAAATTTGAAGATATTTGCACTGAAATATGGTTAGTTAAATGTCCTAAAGAAATACAAAAAAACAGACTTATCAAAAGAGATAAAATTAGCGAAAAAGAAGCATATAAATTGATAAATTTTCAATTAAATTTTGAAGAAAAAAGAAAATTCTCAAATATTATTTTAGAAAATTCAGATAATCAAAATAAATGGATCAATACGATAAAAGAGCTTCTTTAAGCTTTAGCTATTTAATTTTTCCATAAGAAGTTTATTTGCAAGTTTAGGGTCAGCTTTACCTTTTGTTCTTTTCATAAGTTGACCAACAAAAAAGCCAAGTAACTTAGTTTTGCCATTTTTAAATGCTTGAACTTCATTTGGATGTTGATTTATAAGTTCATCAATTATTGGTGAAATACTTGAAGAATCAGATATCATTGCCAACCCTTTTTCTTCAACTAATTTTTTCGGGGAAATATTTTTTTGAATAAGTTCAGGTAAAATTTCTTTTGCAATTTTTCCACTAATTACATTTTTTGAAATCATGTTGATCATTTCAGCAAGATTTTCAGGACTAAGCTTTAATTCACTAAAACTTAGTTTGTTTGATTTTAAATAGCCCACAATATCACTTGTTACCCAATTTGAAGCTAGTTTAGCCTCAGCACCATTTGCTACTGTTTGTTCAAAAAAGTTTGCCATGCTTATTTCATCAGAAATTACCCTTGCATCATATGCAGACAACCCAAATTGACTTACGTATTTATATCTTTTCTTTGAAGGTAATTCTGGTAGTTCTTTAAACCATATTTCTTGTTGGGCTTTTGTTATTTCAATTGGACCTAAGTCAGGATCAGGAAAATATCTATAGTCACTGCTACCTTCTTTTAATCTCATACTTTTCGTTAATTGCTTAGCTTCATCCCATAACCTAGTTTCTTGGAAAATTTTTCCTCCATTTTCATAAACTTCTATTTGTCTGGCTATTTCATAATCACAAGCCTTTTGAATTGCAGAAAATGAATTCATATTTTTTATTTCCACTTTGGTACCAAAAGGAGCATTAGGTCCTTTTCTAACTGAAATATTGACATCGCAGCGTAATGAACCCTCTTGCATATTTCCATCTGATACCCCTAGATATCTAACTGTTCTTCTAATCTCTGAAGCATATTCAGATGCCTCTTTACCTGATCTAATATCTGGTTTGCTTACAATCTCACAAAGTGCTATTCCCGCACGATTGTAATCAACTAAAGAATACTTAGAGCCAGCCAATCTATCACTTCCTGAATGGACTAGTTTTCCGGCGTCTTCTTCCATATGTAGCCTTTCTATACCAATTTTTTTGATATAGGGTTCTTTGTCCTTTTCAATTATTTCAACCTCTAACCAACCATTTTCAGCTAGTGGCTCATCAAATTGTGAAATTTGATAATTTTTAGGAAGATCAGGATAAAAATATTGTTTTCTATCAAATTTACAATGTTCTGCAACGTTTAAATTTAATGCTAGCGAAGTTTTTACAGCATACTCAAGAACAGTCTCATTCAGAACTGGAAGAGTTCCTGGTAACCCACAAACTACAGGATCTATATGAGTATTAGGTGCATCACCAAAAGCTGTTGACGCAGATGTGAATATTTTACTTTTCGTATTAAGCTGTACATGAGTTTCCAAACCAATAACAGCTTCCCAAGATTCCAAATTGTTCATTCTTAAAAGTCTCTTTATTAATATTATTGGATATAAAGGAAAAGAGGACCAAAACACAAATAAAAATATTAATTTTTAAATGGCACAAGAAACCAAAAATTCAATATTAATCATTGGAGGTGGACTTTTAGGTTTATCTATTGCTTATAAATTTTCGAGAAATAACTTCAAAGTTTTAGTTTTAAGCAAAAACAGAAATGAATCAGCTGGATTTGTTGCTGCAGGAATGTTAGCTACTCATGCCGAAGGGCTCGAAGATGAGTTACTAAAATTTGGCCAAGAAAGTCAAAATCTAATCCCAAAGTGGATACAAAGTATTGAACAAGATAGTAATATTAAATGCGGTTTAAAAAAATGTGGCATAGTAGTTCCTTTTAAAAACAAAGAAGATCTTGAAGAGTTTCCCACTTATGAATATGGAAAATATTTAAATCACAAAGATCTTCAAACAGAAATCAATGGAATGAATTCTATTTGGAAACATGGTTTACTTTTTGAACAAGATGGTCAAATAGATAACCGAAGAAAACTGATGCGTGCTCTTGAGAGAGCATGCTCCTTGAATGGAGTCGATTTTCAAGAGGGATCAGAAGTAGAGGATTTGACATTCGAAAAAAACAAAATTACAGGTGCAAGAGTTTTATGTGCCACTGGGGAAATAAAAAAAATTAACTGCGAAAAAGCAATTATATGCAGCGGTGCTTGGAGTAAAAAAATTTTTAATAAGATTCCAGTCTTTCCTGTAAAGGGACAAATGCTTTCAATACAAGGTCCAACAAATTTTTTGAAAAGAGTTATTTTTGGTCCAAAAACTTATCTAGTTCCCCGTGATGATGGACTTATCATAGTTGGAGCGACAGTTGAAAAAGATTCAAAATTTAATCAGGGTAATACTCCTAATGGAATAAAGCAACTGCAAGAAGGCATTCGCTCCTTATTACCAGAAGCTATTAATTGGCCACAAATGGAACATTGGTGGGGATTTAGACCTTGCACACCAGATCTGAAACCAATAATTGGAAAATCAAAAATTGAAAATCTTTTTATAGCTACAGGACATTACAGAAATGGAGTTTTATTTTCTGCAATAACAAGTGATCTTCTTTTGAAAATAGTTCAAAATAAAAATCTCAACGAAATAGAAAAAAGCTTTTTAGAAAAATTTAGTTTAGATAGATTTGCGATTTAAATTTTAATTTTCAGATCGCCATTTCGAATCAGAATTCTCCCACTCACATAATTCCTCTTGGTTAAACCATAGATCAATTTCAAATTTTGCTGTATCTTCTCCATCAGAACCATGAATAATATTCCTCCCAATATCAATAGCTAAATCACCTCTAATTGTTCCAGGCTCTGCTTCCAGAGGTTTTGTTGCACCTATTAGTTTTCTAGCACTCAAAATAACTCCTTCGCCTTCCCACACCATTGCTACAACAGGACCACTTGAAATAAAATCTACTAAATCACCAAAAAAGGGTCTTTCTCTATGTACTCCATAATGATTTTGAGCAAGTTCTTTTGAAGGAATTAATTGCTTTAATCCAACCAATTTGAATCCTTTTTTTTCAAATCTGCCAATAATCTCAGACACATATCCTCTTTGAACTCCATCTGGTTTAATTGCAATAAAGGTTCTCTCTTTGGTCATTTAGTTAATAATCACTCTATGTATATTCAACTTTTGGGTGGTAACTTGGCAAGTAATCATTAAAATAAAAGATATTGTTTTGAGTTATTTTCAAAAACATTTATTAATCACTAAGACATAAATTGACCAATTTTGAGCCGAAAAAATTAAAGAATATTTGGACTATTGAAGATAGTATTTCGACTTATAACATAGACAAATGGGGAGATAAATATTTTTCTATAAATTCCAAAGGAAATATATCAGTAACTAAAGATATAAAATCTGAAAATAAGATTGATCTTTTTAAGCTTGTCAATGAACTTAAGAGTAGAGAAATAAATCCTCCATTAATCATAAGATTTAATGATATCTTGAAAGATCGCTTAAATGCATTACATGATTCTTTTTTAAAAGCAATAAAAACCTATAAATATAAGAATATTTATCAAGGCGTTTTTCCTGTCAAATGTAATCAACAGAAAAATGTCCTAGAAAAGATAATAGAGTTTGGTAGCCAATGGAATTTTGGTTTAGAAGTAGGAAGTAAATCAGAACTATTAATTGGCCTTGCACTTCTTGAAAACCAAAATTCATTATTAATATGCAACGGATATAAAGATAAAAAATATATTGAAATTGCTACTTTATCCAGAAAACTCGGCAAAAATCCAATAATAGTTATTGAACAACGAGATGAGGTAAAAAGAATTATTCAAGCAGTTCAAGAACTTAACGCGACTCCATTGATAGGAATTAGAGCAAAATTATCAAGTAAAAGTAGTGGTAGATGGGGTAAATCTATTGGAGATAATTCCAAATTTGGATTATCAATCCCAGAAATTATGTTGACAATAAAAGAACTAAAAGAAGCAAATCTTATCAGCGAAATGAAACTGCTTCATTTTCATATAGGCAGTCAAATAAGTGATATTGCTGTGATCAAAGACGCATTACAAGAAGCGAGTCAAATATATGTTGAACTATGCAAACTAGGAGCCCCAATGCAATATATCGACGTTGGGGGAGGATTAGGAATAGATTTTGATGGAACAAAAACCTCCTCCAACACCTCTACTAATTATTCTCTTCAAAATTATGCTAACGATGTAATTGCAACTATTAAGGATTCATGTGAATTAAATAATATCAACCATCCAACCATAATCTCAGAAAGTGGAAGAGCAATAATTAGTCATTGTTCAGTTTTAATTTTTAATGTCTTAGGAACAAGCCATGTCAGTTCCAAACTACAAATTTTTGATAAAAAAAATCAACAATTAATCATTTCAAATTTACTTGAAACTTTTTATGAATTAAAAAAACTTAAAAATAAAAAAATAAATTTATCTCAAATAATTGAACTATGGAATGATGCAAAAAAGTTTAAAGAAGATTGCTTAGTCGCTTTTAGATTAGGATTTTTAAGTTTGGCAGAAAGAGCTTATGCCGAAGAACTTACTTGGGCTTGCGCAAAAGAAATTTCTAATAACCTGAATAATGATGAAATCAATCACCCTGATTTATCTGAAATTACAGAAACTCTTGCATCAACTTATTATGCAAATTTATCTATCTTTAAATCTATTCCCGATAGCTGGGCAATAAATCAGATTTTCCCAATAGTACCAATACATAGGCACTTAGAGGAGCCGTTCTGCAAAGGCAACTTTGCAGATTTAACTTGTGATTCAGATGGGAAACTAAATAATTTTTTTGATGATGGAAAAATTAAATCACTACTAAATTTACATAAGCCAGAGAAAGATAAAGATTATCTAATTGGCATTTTTATGACTGGAGCCTATCAAGAAGCATTAGGAAACTTGCACAATTTATTTGGCAGTACAAACGTTGTTCATATAGACATAAATCAAGATAATTCATATAAGGTCAAAAATATTATTAAAGAGGACAGTAAATCTGAAATTTTACAATTATTAGATTACAGTTCAGCTTCTTTGGTTGAATCTATAAGAATTAATACTGAATCAGCAATTTATCAAAAAAAATTAACTATTGAAGAAGCAAGGAAATTAATGGATCAAATCGAAATTAGTCTCAGAAAAAGTAGTTATTTATCTGAATGACTATCTAATTTTTTTTGCAAATAATTTTTAGCATAATCTAGAGCATCAGTTAACTTATCAATATCTTTAGCACCTGCTTGAGCAAAGTTAGGCTTTCCTCCTCCACCTCCCGAACAAATTCTTGCAATCTCATTAATTAATTTACCTGCATGCAATCCTATTTTTACTACATCATCACCTAAAGAAACTACAAATAACAACTTTCTATTTTCTGGATTTGGTATTCCCCCAAGAATCACTATTGCTTTATTTCCCAAATGAGAAGTTAAATTAAGTGCTGCAGATTGCAAAGAATTCCCATCTAAGCCATCAATCTGATTAACTAAAATTGAAAAAGAGTTTACTATTTCTGCGGATGATTTTATAGAAGAGTATTTAAAATATGCAATTTCATCTTTCATTTTTTGTATCTCTTTATTCTTATTGAGAAGCTCTGCTTGCAAATTATTAACCCTTTCAAAAAGTTGATTAGGATTTGCTTTTAACAAATCACTTAGTTGATTTACTAAAGCATTTCTCTCACTGAAATAGTCTAATGCTGATTGGCCTGATAATGCTTCGATTCTTCTCACTCCAGCTGAGATTCCTTCCTCACTAATTATTTTGAAAGAACCTAATTCGGATGTAGTTTTAACATGTGTGCCACCACAAAGTTCCATTGAAACTCCTGGTACATTAACAACGCGCACTTCATCATCATATTTTTCTCCAAACATGGCGACTGCGCCCTTTTGAAGAGCCTCACTCTTAGACATATTTTTTATTTCTAAGGCATGATTTTCTATAATCCAAGAGTTAACTAAAGTCTCAATCTTAGAAATTTGATCTTTAGAAATAGAATTAGAGGAATTAAAATCAAATCGTAATTTATTAAAAGCTACTAATGAACCTTTTTGTCCGACACTTTCGTTAACAACTGATTTGAGCGCAGATTGTAATAAATGAGTAGCTGTATGATTTGCAGCAGCCTTAGCTCTATTAGAAGAGTTAACGTTAGTCTTAACTTTTTGTCCAATAGTTAATATTCCTTTTTTGATAGTTCCGTAATGTAAAAAAACATTTTTCTTTCGTATAACATTATCAACCATAACCTCTACATCTTTTGAAAATATCGTTCCAATATCACCAACTTGCCCGCCAGATTCTCCATAAAAAGTTGTCTGATCAAGAACAATTAAAACTTTCTGCCCCTCAGTTGCTTGCTTAACTAATGTGGAATCCAAGAATATACCCTTTATTTCAGCTTCCGAAAGGAGTGAATTGTAACCATTAAAAACAGTTTTTTTAAAAAGATCTATTTCTCGTTCTAATGATCCCTCTAATGTCAAATCAATATTACTTGAAGCAGCTTTAGCTCTCTCTTTTTGTGCATTCATTTCTTCTTCAAAACCCTTTACATCTACACTGATACTATTTTCTTCTGCAATTTCTACAGTAAGTTCTAGAGGGAATCCATAAGTATCATAAAGTTCAAAAGCTTTAAAACCAGAAATTAATTTCTGCCCTGAAGTAATTAACTCATCTAACAATTTCTGTCCTCTTTCAAGAGTTTCCCTAAATCTTATTTCTTCAATTTTTATCTCATTCAAAATTAAATCATTATTATTTTTTAAATCAGGATAATTATTTTGCATTAAATTGATCCCGACAGTAGCAATATGTGGTAAAAATTCATTTGTTATACCTAATAATCTCCCATGTCTGACCATTCTTCTAATAAGCCTTCTTAGTATATATCCCCTACCAAGATTACTTGCTACTACTCCATCAGAAATTAAATGAATAACAGCTCTTGTATGATCACCAATGATTTTTAAAGAAATTTTGTTTTTATCATCTGAAGAAAAATAATCAATATTTGCAATCTCACAAATTTTTTGAATGATAGGAAAAATTAAATCTGTCTCATAATTATTTTGCTTTTTTTGTAGTATTTGAGCCATCCTTTCAAGACCCATTCCTGTATCAATATTTTTAAATTTTAAATCCGTCAATTTTCCATTAAGATCACGATTATATTGCATAAAAACAAGATTATAAAATTCAATAAAACGATCTCCATCTTCTAAATCAATATTCTGCAGACCCTTTTCAGGATGAAAATCATAATAAAGTTCTGAACAAGGTCCACATGGACCTGTTTTGCCAGATGACCAAAAATTATCTTCCTCACCTAGTTTCACTATCCTATCTGGATGAATACCAATTTCATCTCTCCAAATTTTTGCAGATTCTTCGTCTTCGTGAAAAACACTCACAATTATATTTTCAACAGAAAGTTGATAAATATTAGTAACTAATTCCCAAGCCCATTGAATAGCCTCTCGTTTAAAATAATCTCCAAAAGAAAAATTACCAAGCATTTCAAAAAAAGTGTGATGTCTAGCTGTAACTCCAACGTTTTCTATATCGTTTGTTCTGATGCACTTTTGGCTAGATGTAGCCCTTTTTGATGGTCTTTCTTTTAAACCTAGAAAAACTGGTTTAAAAGGGAGCATTCCAGCAATTGTGAGCATAACCGTAGGGTCATCTGGAATCAAAGATGCACTTGGAATGATTTTATGTAATTTTTCACTATAAAATTTTAAAAAAGCATTTCTTATCTCATCTCCAGTAACTATTTTTTTAATTAGTTGAGATGTCATTTATCCAGAATAAGAAGATTAAAAATTAAAGAAAAGCGTAATTTCGGTTATTTCGCAAAAATAATCACGCGAATTTATATTCTATATAACTAAAGTTAATTTATAAAGCTAATTATCCTATGATAGCCTCTGCTCAGACAAGTAATTCTAAATTGGCACAAACTAATAACAAGTTGACGGTTCAATCTCAAAACTTTGCTGATGATTCTTGTGCTATAAGATCTTTGGATTGGGATCGTAGTAGATTTGATATTGAATTTGGTTTAAGAAATGGAACTACTTACAATAGTTTTATTATTAAAGGCGAAAAACTAGCAATTATTGATACTAGTCACGCAAAGTTCAAAGAATTATGGTTTGAAGAATTACTGAAAAAGGTAAATCCGCTAGAAATTGATTATCTAATTACTAGCCATACAGAACCTGATCACTCTGGTTTAATAGGCAATCTTTTAGAGTTAAACCAAAATATCACAGTAGTTGGATCAAAATTAGCACTTAAATTTATTGAAGACCAAATACATATTCCCTTTAAACGTTTAGAGGTTAAAAGTGGAGAATTTTTAAATCTCGGAACTAATCCTAATAGTGGTTTAGAACACAATATTGAATTTATAAGTGCACCAAATTTACATTGGCCAGATACCATATTTTCATATGATCACAGCACAAATGTTCTCTATACATGCGATGCATTTGGACTCCATTATTGTTCTGACGAATTTTTTGACACTGATCAAAAAGAAATATTCGATGATTTCCGTTTTTATTACGATTGCCTTATGGGTCCAAACGCTAGAAGCGTTATGCAGGCAATTAAAAGAATAGATAAGCTACCTGAATTAAAAACAATAGCCGTTGGTCATGGGCCTTTGCTCCATAATCAGGTCAATTTTTGGAAAGGAAAATATTTAGAATGGAGTAGTAATAAAAGCAAAGGCAATGATTTTGTGTCAGTCTGCTACATAAGCGACTATGGTTATTGTGATCGACTAAGTCAAGCGATATCTCATGGAATAAGCAAAGCAGATGCTCAGGTTCAGTTAATTGATTTAAGATCTTCTGACCCGCAAGAATTAACAAGTTTAATTTCCGAATCAAAAGCAGTAGTCATTCCCACATGGCCAGTTGACTCAGATAATGAATTAAAAGAATCTCTCGGTACTTTATTTGCAGCATTAAAACCAAAACAATTTACTGCAGTTTATGATGCATTTGGTGGAAATGATGAACCTATAGATTCTTTAGCAAATAAACTAAGAGAACTTGGTCAAAAAGAAGCTTTCTCTCCCTTAAGAGTCAAAAATATTCCAGATCCCATTGTTTATCAACAATTCGAAGAAGCTGGAACTGACTTGGGTCAATTGATCAATAAAAAGAAGAATATTGCCTCTATGAAGAGCCTCGATTCAAATTTAGATAAGGCATTAGGAAGATTAAGTGGTGGATTATATGTAGTTACAGCGAGCCAAGGCGAAGGTTCTACATTTAGACAAAGTGCAATGGTCGCAAGTTGGGTTAGTCAAGCAAGCTTTTCTCCACCAGGTATTACAGTTGCAGTAGCAAAAGATAGGGCTATTGAATCATATATGCAAGTTGGGAAAGGTTTTGTTGTGAATATTCTGAGAGAAGATAACTATCAAAAAATGTTCAGACATTTTTTAAAAAGATTTGCCCCTGGAGCTGATAGATTTGCGGATGTAGATGTAATTAGCAACATCGCTGAAGGAGGACCAGTTCTTTCAGATTCACTCGCCTTTCTAGATTGTAAAGTTAGTTCCAGGCTAGAGACTCCAGACCATTGGATAATTTACGGAATAGTTGAAAATGGTAATGTTTCTGACTTATCATGCAAGACAGCAGTTCATCACAGAAAAGTTGCTAATCACTATTAGAAAATAAGTCTTTGAAATGTCAGATATTAATATAGGCTTACTTGCAGAAAATCAAAATTTAACAGAATTTGATATTACTGAAAATTTTTCTTGTGTAAGATTCTTAGACCAAAATAAAGAAAGATTTGAACTTGAATTTAACCTTGAAAAAGGGACCTCTTTTAATACTTTTTTCATTAGAAGTCATGAGGAACTTTTTATTATTCATCCACCTGAGAAACAATATTTAGATTCGTTTAATAAAGTAATTTCTAGGTTTTGCAATCAATTTAATTTAGGTAAAATTAACTTCATTTCTGGTCATATTAATCCCCAAATTATTGAAACTATAAAGAGAATAAGCACCCAATTTCAAAAAACAACTATTACTTGCTCTAATCCAGGTTATAAACTTATTAGCGAACTTTGGAATCAAAGAAATCCTACCTTAGAAAACTTCATTGATATTCAATTACCTGAAATAAACATAATCAAAAAAGAACTTAATTTAGAATTAGATAACATTTCACTAGAGTTAATTCCTATTCCAACTGCACGTTGGCCTGGTGGACTGATAATTTATGAACGTAATCAAGAAATACTTCTTAGTGAAAAAATTTTCTCTGCACATATTGCATCTAAATATTGGTCTGAAACAAATCGAGTTAGCACAGAAATTGATAGGAAACATTTTTATGATTGCTTGATGGCACCAATGTCTAATCAAGTAGTATCAATAACTGAAAAAATTGCCGATTATGACATTAAAACTATTGCACCATTACATGGTCCCGCGATCGAATATAGCTTAAAAAGCTTTTTAAATGACTATATTAGATGGGGAGAGAATCTCTCAACCAATAATCATAAGATCGCCCTGATATATGCAAGCGCATATGGAAACACAGCCTCAATAGGCGATGCATTAGCAAAAGGGATAAATAGAACCTCCGTAGAAGTTGAAAGTATTAATTGTGAATTTACCCCAAATGATGTACTTGTAAAATCCATCCAAAATGCTGATGGTTATTTAATAGGCTCTCCTACATTGGGTGGCCACGCACCAACTCCAATAGTTAGTGCACTAGGAACATTGTTAGCAGAGGGCAATAGAGATAAGCCAGTAGGAATTTTTGGAAGTTTTGGCTGGAGCGGCGAAGCTATAGATTTACTTGAAACAAAATTAAAAGACGGTGGTTTTAAGTTTAGTTTTGACCCTATTAGGATTAAATTTAGTCCAAATAAACCAAAGATTAAAGAGTTAGAAGAAATAGGAACCCACTTTGGAAGAAAAATTATAAAAAAAGCAAAGAAAAAACCAAGAAAATCAGATACTGGAATGATTACAAGCAAAACGGATCCAAAGCTCCAAGCTCTTGGAAGAGTAATTGGTTCACTTTGTGTCCTGACAGCCTCTAAAGGCAAAGATGAGAATAATATCAAAGGAGCCATGCTTGCATCTTGGGTTAGTCAAGCAAGTTTTTCTCCGCCTGGGTTAAGTATTGCAGTAGCAAAAGATAGATCGGTAGAGTCTCTTCTGCAAATAGGAGATTCATTCGCATTAAATATTCTTAGTGAAAAAGATTTTAAAGAACCTTTGAAAAGATTCACAAAGCCCTTTGCTCCTGGAGAAGATAGATTTGAAGGAATAAATATTGAATTAACTCCTAATGAACAGATAATCATTCCTGAAGCACTCGCATGGTTAGATGCTTCTGTAAAAGAGAGAATGGAATGTGGAGATCATTGGGTAATTTACGCCGAAGTACTACACGGTAATATACTAAAATCCGATAGTCTAACGGCAGTTCATCACCGCAAAACAGGTGCTAACTATTAAATTAATTTATCTAATTTATGACTGAAACAAAAGATCTAATAATCATTACGGCTAGTTGTGGTAAAAATCTAGAACTTTCTGAAAAATTTCTTGAAAAAAGTAATGAACTTAAAATAAGTTCCGAAATTTTAGATCTTACCACTCTTGATATTCCTTTATTTAATCCAAGAATTCACAGCAAAGAAAATATTCCAAATGAAATAAAAGAATTAAAAAAAAAGCTTTTCAAAATTGAAAAATGGGTGATTTGTGCGCCTGAATATAATGGATCAATACCTCCGATTCTCTCCAACTTCATAGCATGGCTTTCTATTTCAGGAGATGACTTTAGGAATTTATTTAATGGTCAACCGATTGCAATAGCAACATTTTCTGGTGGCATAGGGTTAGAGCTGCTGACCTCATTACGCATTCAATTAGTGCATTTAGGAAGTCAAGTATTAGGTAGACAACTTTTGTCCTCATACAGTAAACCTATAGATACAAAAACTATTGAAGATATTATTCAAAGACTTTTACAAATGAAAAAATTAAAAACATAAACTTAAAAAAAATTATAAATTTTTTTCATTCCAAACTTTTAAAATTTGTTTAGCCATAGGAAGAGCATGTACCGAACCTCCACCAGGAGTATTTTGTGCAAAAGCGACTACAAGCAACTCACTCTTTTCCGAGGGAGCAAAGCAAATGAACCAAGCGTGATCTAAGCCACCTTCCCCATCTTCAGCAGTGCCAGTTTTACCTGAAACTGGAGGTAAATTTGAAACTCCATAATTAATTGATACTCCTGTGCCAGACTCTACTACTTTCCTTAGACCACTTTTTATCACTTGAATATGTTGTGGATCAATGTCAATTTGAATAGGTTTTTTATCTAAATGACTTTCTACATCTTTTTTAGTCAAATGTGGAGTAATTAGATAACCTCCATTAGCAATCGCTGCATATGCTCTAGCTAGTTGAATTGGAGTTACTTGAACAACAAATTGTCCAATAGACATACTTGCAATATCTTCTGGAACCCAAGGGGTTCTCCCTGGTTGCCCCCATCCTCTACCTTCTTTAGCCCATTCACTACTTGCTACCAATCCTATATTTTCTTGTTCAGAAATTTCAATTCCAGATAAAGAATTAAAACCAAGCTTTCTGGAGACCTTATGAATTTCATCAACTCCTACTCCATAACCTATTTGATAAAAAAATGTATTACTAGAAACTCTTAAAGCATCTTCATAACCTATAAGCCCAAAGCCTAAATCATTATGCTCTCTAAAACATTGACTCCCATAAGTTATACATGGCTTGGTATCTAACATAGTATCTCTAGGGAATTTGCCACTTTCCAAGCCCGCTAAAGCAGTTACAATTTTCCAAACACTTCCTGGATCATAAGCATTTAATGCTCTATTAAAAAGAGGTTTTTCAGGAGAATTAAATATATTATTGTATTCTTTTTCAGGTTTAAAATCCTTTGAAAAAAAATTCAAATCAAAATTAGGTTTACTTACCATTGCTCTTATTGCACCATCTCGTGGATCCATCACTACTATCGCGCCAGCTTTTTTGTCTTTAAGAACTTCCTCAGCAACTAATTGCAGATTAAGATCAATTGTTAGTTCAATATCATTACCTTGTACTGGTGGTCTTATACCCAATGATCTTTGAAATTCTCCTAATGAATTCACTTCAACCATTTCTCCACCCCATTCACCTCTTATAAAATCTTCATAAACATATTCGATTCCTGTTCTTCCTATTAAATCGTTTAATTTATAACCTTTCTTAGATAAAAACTTATATTCTGATTCAGTAATTGGCTGAGTATAACCAATTACATGGGCAGCAAGGGATTTATAAGGATAATTTCTAATTAATTTCGTTGCTACTTCAAAACTAATTAATTTACCTTCATTTTCTTTAAATTTTATTAATTGATCTACATTTAAATCATCAAGGATAGTTACTGAAAGTTTTTGATTTTTTAGTCCATCAGAATATTTTTTTTGAATTAAATCACTATCAATATTTAATAAGTTAGTAAGGATTGATTTATGTCTTTCCCAATATCTTTTATTAACAGATTGAGGCTTTATTATTAAAGAATATTTAACTCTACTATCTGCTAAAACATAACCATTCTTATCTATTATTCTGCCCCGTATTGGCTGTGAAGCAATAAGTCTGATCCTATTCTCATCTGACATCTTCTTAAAAGATTCATAATTTAAAAGTTGTAAAAAAATTAACCTAAATAGAATCAATAAAAAGGAAATAGAAGAAAATATAAGTAAGACTAGTGGTTGTCTTTTTAATGAAATATGTTTTTTATTAGGACTTGTTTTTATCAAAGATATAAAAATTATTTAAATATTGTTTTTTCCAATAAAGCAATGTTTGATTTTATCTCTCTAAGTTTAGTAATTAAATCTTTATAATCACTATCTTCATTGTTTAGGTTAAACTCATCATTTTCAATATTATTTGAATTCAAATTTTCACTCATGTAACTTATAGTTTTTTAGGAATTATTCCATTTAGTATAATCTTAAATAAGAAATTTATTTTTTCAAAATTATATTAACTCAGATACTTAAAAAATATCAAAAACAAATTAATTCAATTGATCTATATTTTGTTCAAAATAAGGATTACAACTATTCTTTGATATCCCTAAAGACCATCCAATAAATGAAGAAATAAATATCGTTATTATTAAGGGCAAAATGGCTTGTTGAGTATTTACAAGACTAAACCATTCCCTCCAGCTACTAATAAATCTTTCTCTTTGAAATTTTCTTCTTTCATTTTCTAATAATCTCGCTTTTTTTGCGAAGGATTTTGTTACCCACTTCTCGAAAGGAATCTTTTTTATAATCGCCATTTTTCTCTCCACTTCTAATAATTGTCCAGAACTAAGATAAGGATGAAATGTACTTATCAATTCAAGAGTTTTTAAAAACATTTCAACAGTTGCATCTTTTATGAGCTTTTGCTCATGACTTAAATCAGCCCACTCTATTTCTGGATAAAAACGGTTCCTGTTTGGTGAAATTTGATCCTCTGACATTTGACCAGGTTCTCTGAGCCATCTATTAGTATTTTCGTCAAATCTCCGCCAATATAAAAAAGGATTTATAAAAATTGTTTTACCAGATACTTTGACTACATCTTGTTGAAGATGATTAGTTATCTTTCTTTCAGAATTTTTCGATTTTATCAAAAGTCTAAATTAATAATCTAATTAAAGATTATCTTTTTTTAACTACTTTTCCAGGAATATGAAAAAATTATCCTATAAGTATTAAGTTATCGATAACTGCCAACGCTTCTTTAAATAATTGCAGTATTCGCAATTTAAGGAAGGTTTGGGGAAATTATCCGAACGCAATAAATTTACAGTATCAATTATCTTTTTTTCTACCCATGCAGTAGAGCAATCTAATTTAATTAGGTATACGTCAAAATTTAATTGATTATTAAATAACTCTTCATTTTTCTTTCCATTGAAATATAAAAGATAAGCTTCTTTAGCTACTTGAAAACCATTTTTTTTAAATAACCACTGATACATTTCTAATTGTCTCTTATAAGCTTTTGCATATTCGTACTTATTAAAAGTCTCAGACCAATCAAAATTATTTCTAGATGTTGCTTTTACATCAACAATAATGAGATCACCATTTTTTTTCTGCCAAATATCATCCACTGCTCCACCAAAATCATAATTATGTTCAATTGACTTATATCTTATCCCTTGAAAATTACTTCTCCAACGTTCTAAATCTTTGTGTTTAAAAGGAATAGCATCAATACTATGTTCAATAAATAATGGATGAGGCTCCTGAATTTTTCTGTAGTAGTCAAATTCATTTTTACATAAATTGTCTACAGCAATATTTAAAGTAAATGGTAAAGATGGTGGTTTTATTTGATATTTTTTGTCAAGTACACAACATCTTGGACAACTAAGATATTTCTCAACAGTAGATCGACTTAATTTAATAATCTCATTCATTACGATTAATATCTCATTTAAAAATAGTTCTTACATACAATAAAAGTAATAAATTTTTGAACAATTTGCTAACTTACTACCACTCTATAGTACCTAGAAAAAGGGTAGTCATAAACGCTGTGATACCAACATGTTTGAACCCATAATAACACAAATTTTTCCACGTAAAACCTGATTAAATATCACTTACTGCAATATTTACAGCTTAAGCAACCCTAAATTCCCGTTTCATATTCATTTCAGGCAGGTCATTCATTGAATCTCTCCATTCCTGGGCCCATTCACTTTGACTATGTCTATATATTCTAATTAATTCATCTACAGAGGAATTATGATAATCAACTCTAAGGTCTAAAAGGGGAAAGCCTAATTCTCCACTTACCTTTAGGGCGCTTGAGGTTGAACGGGGGCTTCGTCTATCTCCACCTATATTTTCTCCCGCATTAAGAGCATCAAGTAGTCTTTTCCCTAATTTAATATTTGGATCACTTTGTTTAAAAACATCAGCCATCACCTCAAGAACTTCAATATTCTCTAAAAAATTGCCAGCTACAGAAAAGTTTTCTCCACTTATATGTCCGCATGTCTGAAAACATTCTTGACCTGTCCAGCATGCGCTTCTTCCATACTTATCAATTAAGTGAACCTGTCTTTTTTCCCTGCCAAAATCTTCCTTAATTAAATCATCCAAAACAATTTTGGAATCAGAGCAGGATTGGAGTGACTCAAGACTTCTTAATCCTAAATAGGGATTAGTTTGCCCTTGAGTTGCCACAGCGCCAACCTGTGATCTAACGAATGAAACTGTTGAGCCAACAGCTATATGGCAAGAAGAAACTGCAACACCAAATCTATTTTTTAAAGGATCAAAACCAATAATTGAAAATGTCATTTATATCATTAGAGGCTTTTCTAAAAAGTTCTTATCAATGGAAAATATTGTATTTAATAAAACCTCAATACCATTAGCACATTGATCAAGAGAAGTATATTCCTTGTAGGAATGACTCAAACCATTCCTACTTGGGACAAAGATCATCACCATAGGACAGATCCTTCCTATTTCTTGTGAGTCATGACTTGCTTTGCTTGGTAAGATTCCAGTTTTAAATCCCAACTTTTCAGATTCATGAAATGAAGAGCTCACTAATTTAGGGCATGACTTCGTGGGAATCACTTCAAATTGAGGTTCTATCTGTATCACGCATCCAGTAACTTCTTTAATTTCTGAACATAGATTCTCAATTCTTAAACTCATTTTCCCAATTACATCTTCATCCAAATCTCTCATATCTATCGTGAATACTGCCTCTCCTGGAATAACATTTGCCGCATTGGGATGTAATTTCAATTTACCAACTGTTGCGACTGCACTTTCAGAAGTAGTTTTAGCTATGTGTTCAATGCCAACAATAATTTTAGAGGCGGCCAAAAGTGCGTCATTTCTATTTGACATCGGTGTAGTTCCAGCATGATTTGCCTGACCTATAACCTTAACGGTTATTCTTTTTTGACCAACTATTCCATTAACAATTCCGATATCCAAACCACCATCTTCAAGGACCTTTCCCTGTTCAACATGTAATTCAAGAAAAGCGAATATATCTTTTTTACGTCTTACCGCACTTTTAATGTCAAGCCAATTTCCGCCAATCCGAGAAAGATTATCATTTATTGAACGGGAATTACTTGTAATAAAATCTTCTTCGTTTAAAGATAAATTTCCTGTAAAGCCCTTACAGCCAACCATTGTCGATTCTTCATCAGCAAAAACAATTATTTCAAAGGGTCTATTTAATTTAATGTCATTTTCCTGAAGGAAAAAAGCAATTTCAATTCCTGCAATCACTCCTAAAGTACCGTCATACTTACCTCCCTTTGGAACAGTGTCGAGATGAGATCCAGTAACAATGGGAGGCAAATTATTATCATGTCCATCTAATCTTGCAATAATATTTCCGGCAGTATCTATTCTTATTTTTAAACCTAAGTCCTTAAGAGTTTTTATAAAAAAATTTCTTGCATATATATCTTCATCAGAAAAACCTATTCTTGAAACAGAACCATTCTCAGAAGCTCCGATTGAAGAAAAAGAATTTATCAAGTCTTGGATTCTCTCCCTATTTATTACCAGTGGCTCTAGGATATTTAACCCAGCGCTATAGCTCATACTTTTATTACTTAAACCTATTTAAAATCTCTTATTTTTCAAATAAAACCTGTATTAGTTTACACCTTTTCAGAAATTAATTTAAGAAACGAATTCAAACTTTCCAGCCCAAATTATCAGCCATCTTTTGAGCCTTATCAGGGATATCCTCAATTATAAAAATCTTATATAAGATCTGAACGCTTAAAAGATGATTGATTATTGCATCCAGTTGTACTTTTTCTGAGGCATCAAGCTCTGAACTAAAAAATTTATTCAGCAAATCATTTACTTCTGTTTCATCCAGGATTCCATATTCTCTTATCCTCTCATGACTTAAAAAATCATTCACAATTTCCTTCATAGAACTTAAATTATCTTTATCTGCATGGGAAGGGGGAGCCATGAAAGGGAATTTTTCACGTTTATATAATGATTCAGGCAGCAATCCTGACATGGCTTCTCTTAAAACATACTTCTCGACATTGTCTTTAATCCTTAATTCAGGGGGAACAGTAACGGCAGCTTCAGCTAGGTGATGATCTAAAAATGCAGGTCTGGCTTCCATTGAATTTGACATATCTACTCTATCTCCACCCCATGTAAGAATTTGGCCCTCAAGCATAGTCTTCATCCAAACATACTGAGCCTGATCAATTGCGTATCTATCTTCTAACTGTTCAAGATCAAGTTCTCTAAAAATTGCCTCCCCGGGATCATAATTTTCCGTTATCTCTTTGTATTTACTTGAGACTAGACTTTTCGCGTAAGTTTCACATGCAAGCCAAGGTTGAAGGCAACTTGGCGTAAATCCTAAATATTCCTTGAAAGATTGATTACTTATCTCTTCATTAGCTAACATCGCACCCTTGAAAATATCATTCGAATTTTCCAGATTCTCTTTAAGATTCTCAGATTCTGAATTAGAAATTCCGACCCCATAGGTATACATATCTTTTCTAAAAGCGGGATAGCCACCAAATAATTCATCTGAACCCTCTCCTGTCATAACAACCTTATAATCGAGCTCATTCACTCTTTTACTCATAAGGTATTTGGCAATTGCAAGGGTGTTATAAATAGATCTTTCAGTAAACCATAGAACCTTTTCAAAATTTCCATATAGATCATCTCCATTTATTTTTAAAATCTCATGATCTGCATTTGTGGCGACAGCCATCTCTTTTGCTATCGAAGTTTCATCATATCTTTCATCACTGAAACCAATCGTGAATGCCTTTACTGATTTTTGACTAATAGCAGAAGCCAATCCCAAAATTGAGCAACTATCAATTCCACCAGATAAATAACAGCCGACAGGAACATCAGCGACCATTCTTAGTTCAACTGCTCTCAACAATTCTTTTCTAATATTTTCAATAAAATATTTTTCACTTTTATCTCTTTCATAAGTGTTTTTCTTAGGGAAATTTATATCCCAGAATTTTTCCTCTGTTATCTGAAGTTTATTATTTACTCTTTTGACCTTAAGGATATATCCGGGTTTGACTTGTTTAACACCGGCGAATGCTGTAGAGCCAGGTACCATTACCTGCATCAATTGATGCACCAGACCTTCACCCGTAAATTTTCTTTCAACTGATGGATGGGCGAATAATACTTTTAATTCAGAGCCAAATATTAAGGAATCATCGGTCTCAATCCAGTATTGAGGTTTAATCCCAAAACGATCTCTTACAAGATAAAGACAATCCTGTTCTGCATCAAACAATGAAAAGGCAAATTCTCCTCGCAGATAGGATAATGATTCATCAATGCCATATTTCTCATAAAGCCTAAGCAATATTTCCGAATCACTTTTTGAAGAAAAGCTTACGCCCTGTGCAACAAGATCAGCCCTGATTCTCTGAAAGTCATAAAATTCACCATTATGCGCCATCAGAATATGATTTTCGGCACCTCCGACAAAAGGTTGTCTGGCTCGATTTTGATTTAAATCTATTATTGATAATCTCGCATGACAGAATCCTACGGAAGCATCATCTGATAATTTATATCCAAAACCGTCCGGTCCACGATGGCTTTGAATAGCCGCCATATTTACAAGAATCTGAGGCTCAACAGATTTATCTTTTGATTTATGAAAAACCCCACCTATTCCACACATCTAGTTAAACGACATCCATCACTCTTGTTGTTCTATCCATCAGACAGGTAAGTAATGCCATTCTTACAAATACCGCTCCTCTTGACTGAGCAAAATACCAATTTTTTGAGGTCTGATCCAGTGATGTTGACAATTCAGGTCCACGAGCGAGTGGATGCAATATTATGGAATCTTTTTTAAATGGCAACTCACTATGCAATTTAAATGAACTTCCATGAACCTCATAATTTTCTCCAACCCATGCAATTGCATTTATATAGGTAACGTCCAGAGAAGGCAATACTTTTTGCATATCCGTCTCCAGCTCAATCTTTAGATCAGATTCAATAAGTTGTTCCAGCTGGCCTTCATCAAATAGATCGTTCTGATCAATGGATTTATCATCGTAAATGACAATAATTTTTTTTATGAAATATGGAAACTTGCAGAATAATTTCAGAAGAGATCTGACTGTTCTCATTCGTGATGGAACTCCGATGATACCAATGGTTATTTTTTCACTATCATCAATTGATTTGTTAACCAGATGCGGTCTCCATTTAAAAATCGTATAAAGATCAGACATAGCTTGAGTGGGATGTTCATCGATTCCGTTACCGGCATTGATTATTGGAATTCTCAATGATTTTGTCATTTCAAAGATCGCCTCATTGTCACTTTCTCTGAGGACAACGCAGTCACCGTAATTATTAAACATATGAGCAATATCCAGATGGGTCTCTCCCTTGGCAATTCCAGTGGAACTTTTATCGGTGATATTTATTGAATCCCCACCCAGCCTGTGCCATGCGCTGTCAAACGATAGCCTTGTTCTGGTGCTTGGTTCATAGAAGGCATTTATGAGTATCTTTCCTTTGAGGGGACTGTTATGGGAAATATATCTGTTTGGATTACTTTCAAATTTTGCCGCCAGCCTGAAAAGTTGTAGAAGACAATCTTTACTGAAGGGGTCTATGGAAATTACATGCCTGTCCAATAACTCATATAGAAATTCCGCTCTTTCCTTTATTTCAGATAATAAATTCTGAGGATGAGTGGAGCCGTAAATATCAGGTCCTATTCTTGAAAAAGAATATGATTTTTCCTTATGTAAGGTTTTTACTGTATTTGATCCCAAAATATTAAAGTTCTAAAATTTGTGCCGATAACTACATTTTTATAAACAAAAATCAATAAAGACAAGTAATTTCAAAGAAAAATCTCAGAAAAATTCTAATCATTAGCAGTTTCTGTATAGTTGTAATACAAGAAATTATTAATTTAGCTTGGAACATTATTCACCGTAGAGAAAATTATTTTTATAAGATTTCTCTACAGAGATAGACTTTTACCTTGACGTGAAACCTACGTAAAACCGTTTTTTTCAGTATATAACTAGGTTGTTAAAGATTTTTTACTCCCACTCAATAGTTCCAGGAGGTTTACTTGTAATATCGTAAACAACCCTATTTACTAAAGTTACTTCATTTACGATTCTATTTGAAATTCTCTCCAAAATCTGAAAAGGAATTTTTGACCAATCTGCTGTCATCCCATCTTCACTAGATACACAACGTAAAACAATTGGCCATGAATAGGTCCTTTTATCACCCATAACTCCCACAGTTTTTACGGGTAACAATACTGCAAAAGCTTGCCATATATCATTGTAGAGACCTGCTTTTTTAATTTCGTCTCTTACTATCCAGTCTGCATCTCTTAAACAATCAAGTTTTTCATTATTAACTTCTCCCAAGATTCTTATAGCTAATCCTGGTCCTGGGAATGGATGCCTTTTTATAATTTCATCTGGCAAACCTAAAGCGGCCCCAACTTTTCGGACTTCATCCTTAAAAAGTTTTCTTAACGGCTCAACTAATTTAAATTGTAAATCTTTTGGCAATCCACCCACATTATGATGGCTCTTTATTTTTACAGCTATTCTTTCACCTGTCTTGGGATCAATATTAGTACCAGCACTTTCAATAACATCAGGATAAAGAGTACCTTGGGCTAAGTACTGAAAAGGTCCCAATCTATTACTTTCTTCTTCAAATACTCTAATAAATTCTTCACCAATTATTTTCCTTTTTTGTTCTGGATCAGTAATCCCTTTTAATTTGGCAATAAACCTTTCCCTTGCATTTATATATTCAACCTTTATGTGAAATTTCTTATCAAAAAAATTCATTAAAAATTCTGGTTCACCTTTTCTCATAAAGCCTTGATCTATAAACATACATGTAAGCTGATTTCCAATTGCTTTATTTAGAAGAAAAGCAAGAGTTGAGGAATCAACTCCTCCTGACAAGGCAAGCAAAACTTTTTTATTGCCAACTTGCTCTCTTATCAGAGGGATAGTTTCCTCTATATAAGTATCGGTTGTCCAGTCAGCCACACAACTAGAAATTTTATAAACAAAATTTTTAATTATGGTCATTCCAAACTCTGAATGAATAACTTCAGGATGAAATTGTACGCCAAATAATTTATTTCTATCATTTGAAATGGCTGCATGGAGTGTGTTCTCAGTATGAGCAATTCTATTAAATCCATCAGGCAAAGAATTAATTGAATCACCATGACTCATCCACATTATAGATTTATCTTCTACATCAGATAGAAGGTCAGATTCTTGATCTATATTGATTGGCGCTCTCCCATATTCAGCTTTTTTAGTTGCTGAAATAACAGATCCTCCAAGTTCTTTGACCATTAATTGCATTCCATAGCATATGCCAAGAATAGGAATTCCTAAATTAAAAATTTTTTCATCACATTTAGGAGCATTTTCTTCATAAACAGAATTTGGACCTCCACTCAAAATGATCCCTTTAGGACTAATTGCATTAATATCCTCTATTGAAATACAGTTACTGACTACAAGAGAAAAAACATTAGTTTCTCTAATTCTTCTTGCGATCAATTCAGAATATTGAGATCCGAAATCTAAAATTAATATTGAAGGATCTCGTTCTTTTTTTAAAGATATTTGACTCATGTATAAAAGTTAGCTCAATTTATTTACAAAAGCATAATGAATCAAAAATTAATCTTATTTAAAATAGGAAAAATAATTATTACCGAAATTTCCAGCCCACCTTATTTCCCTTTTTCTATCAAAAATGATTGATGCGATTTCCATATCCGTTTTTACATACCTATTTACATAAGCAAAAGAACGTTTTTCAATCGTATTTGATAAATTCTTAAATAATTTATCAGCTCTAGATTTATCAAATTCTTCAAGGAGTAATAATCCATCCTCAAGATTATTTAACTCAGATAATTTAACTATTATTTCAAGTGGTAACTTTTCTTGAACTGCTAAATAAACAAGAATTTCAATTCTTCCATCAGCTAAATGATTATGTGTATGAAAAATACCACCTGCTAATTTAATTAATTTGCCGTGATAACCAAAAAGAATTACAGTTTTAACTTTTTTTATTGCAGCATCGACTAGTAATGGGCCTATCCAATTTCCAATTTTAATAATTGGTAAATCAACATTATAAGTTTTTGCCAAATTTAATCCATTTTCACCAATGACAAAAACAACTTTTCCTTTAAAATTGTTTTGCATTAATTTTGCTAGATTAGTTTTAGCTTCTTCCAATTGATCAGGTGAAGCACTCGAATAGGTCTCAGCCGAAGTTCCAATAATAGATAATCCGTCAACAATACCAAATGACTTATTACTAGTTCTTTCAGCTAAAAACTCCCCATTTGGAAAAATAATCTCTAATTTCAAATTAAAGCCCGTAGGAATAATATCTAATAAATTTTCAAATAAAACTTCTTTTGCAAAATCAGAAATGCATATCTCTGAAGTCTCCTCTTTTATACCAACTCCAGATCCTGGAATAATATTTATAGGATTTGTTTGGTTAAGGTTGTTAAAATTAATTTTTTCTAAAGAGGTTATTGTCCATATTTCTAAGTTTTGTGTAATGTCAAGATCTAAGCCTGACTTGGCAAAGGAGATTCCTAGTGCATGCGAATCATCCTTTAGTAAACCAACAGAATGAACTTCTATTTTTATTTGTTTTTTTTCGTTAGGAACTTTTATTAGTTCATAATTCTCAAATGGTAGACCTACTAGTTTTTTTAATGCTGACTTAGCAGCTCCAGCGACCCACAAAGGTAAAGAAAATCCTTTTTTCAAATCAAGTAATTGAAAAATATATAATGAGAACTAATCTAAGAATGACCTATTTAACAAAAAGTGGCCATACAACAAAAATTATCATTGATGATTCCTGGTCCAACACCAGTTCCAGAAAAAGTGTTACAAGCATTAAGTAAGCATCCAATAGGCCATCGCAGTAAAGAATTCCAAGATCTCGTAGAAAGCACTACCAAAAACTTACAATGGCTTCATCAAACTCAGAATGATGTTCTAACAATTACGGGTAGTGGAACTGCCGCAATGGAAGCTGGAATAATAAATACCTTAAGTAAAGGAGATAAAGTAATTTGTGGAGAGAATGGAAAATTTGGAGAAAGATGGGTAAAAGTTGCTAAAGAATTTGGTTTGGAAGTCATAACAATTGATTCAGCATGGGGCACTCCGCTTAATCCAGAAGAATTCAAAAAGGTATTAGAAGAAGATAAAGAAAAAAAAATAAAAGCAGTTATTTTGACTCATTCTGAAACTTCAACAGGTGTAATTAATGATCTAAAAACTATAAGCACATATATTCGCGATCACAACACAGCTTTATCAATAGTTGACTGCGTTACAAGTCTTGGAGCTTGCAATGTACCAGTAGATGAATGGGAATTGGATATCGTTGCTTCAGGATCACAAAAGGGATATATGATACCCCCAGGACTTAGTTTTATATCAATGAGCCAAAAAGCATGGGATGCTGCGGATAAATCCAATTTACCAAAATTCTATTTAAACTTAAAATCTTATAGAAAAAGTCTTTTAAGCAACAGTAATCCATATACTCCAGCAGTTAATTTAATTTTTGCTTTAGATGAAGCTTTAAAAATGATGAGAGAAGAAGGCTTAAATAACATTTTCCTCAGACACAATAAACATAAATTAGCCATGAGCAATGCAATGAAAACTTTAAATTTAAAATTATTTGCTGATGAAAAATATTTAAGCCCCTCAATTACCGCAATAAACACTGGAGAACTAGATGCTGAAGAATTTCGAAAAAAAATAAAGAATAATTTTGATATCTTACTTGCTGGTGGACAAGATCATTTAAAAGGCAAAATATTTAGAGTTGGGCACTTAGGTTATGTTAACGATAGAGATATTATTACAGTAGTTTCGGCTATAAGTAATACACTGCTTGATCTTGGTAAAATCACAGCTCAACAAGCTGGTGAAGCATTAGTTGTTACATCTAAATATCTGGAAGGAAATTGAGTTAAGTTCCTGGTTCTTCAATATTTCCGCCTAATTCAACGATCTTTTTTCTAAGAACGATTGATTTTTTTTCGTCACCCTTAGTTTGAGCAATTGCAAGGGCAAACTCTAATTTTTCTAACTGATGGCCACCCTCAAAAAAAGATAATTTTTTCTTAATGCGGTTTTTATTATCTTTGTATGAAATTTGTGAAGACATAAAAATTCATCCTTTAAGTAATATTATGCCAATAAAAGGGGACATTACGAGAGGAAACTAAAAATATTATTTGACTATAAACTTAAACAAAAAAAAATTTTTCTAATATCATGTTCAAACATCTCTCAAATTTATGCCAAACATAAATCTAATCTACTATCTAATTGCAGGTGGTATTTTTGGAGCTTTAGCTCTAATAACAGGTATTCCTGCAGCTCCTCTTGCAGGTGCTTTAATCGGTTCAAGCATACTTAGCATCAGCGGCAAAGTTGATATTGCAAATTGGCCAGTCGGAACAAGAACAATTTTAGAAATATGCATTGGAACTGTAATTGGCACATCATTAACCAAAGATTCATTAGTTGATCTTCAAAGCTTATGGAGGCCTGCCATACTAATAACTTTTACTTTAGTTATTACTGGATTAGCAATTGGATTATGGACAAGCAGATTACTTAATATTGATGTGATAACAACAATTCTGGGTGCTGCACCAGGAGGGATTAGTGGTATGAGTCTTGTAGGATCTGAATACGGAGTGGGGGCTGCAGTAGCAACTTTACACGCAGTCAGATTGATTACTGTGCTTTTAATTCTTCCTTTAGTTGTAAAATGCTTGAATTTATTTGGAGTAATTAAATCTTAAATTTCTATAGACATATTCACAATAAAAGATATTTTTAAATAGAGGAAAAGTTTAATGAAAACGTTAAAGCCCAAAAAACTAATATTATCAACTTTAGGATTGTTAATTCCTCTAGTCTTTACTACTTTAAAAGTTAATGCAGGATCATTTGGGGCAGAAATTTTCTGTACCATGAGAGATGGAGGAAATGACCATGAAAGTAGTTGGGATGCGGCATATACTTATATAAAAAAACAAAAAGGAGGATTTTTCAAAGTCTCACCTAAACAAGCAGCAGCGCAAATTACAGAATCAGTAATTAGAGATAGAGAAACCTTCAGTTATTGTGTTGAGTACCTCGATAAACTTCATCCAAATAGACAACTAATAAGAGAAATAGAATTAGAAGAAAAAAGAAAAGAAAAAGAAGCACAAGACAGAGAAAATAAAAGAAAAAAGTTAGAAAGAGAATTAGAAGAAACTAATGAAGGGATTTCTGAAGAATTTACTGATGAAACACTTGATAGATATAGTTATTAATAAAAGTTTCAGAAAAGATAATAATTTTTCCAAATTTTAATAAATACTATTTTGTATCTAAACACACTAAATCACATTTTTACTGACAAATTTAGTCTAAAACAAATCAATAAATGTTGACTTTTAAATTATTCGAGCCATTATTTATTTAACTAAATATTCTGAATGCATATTAATGATGCGGTGTTTTTAGAGGATTTATGTCCCAAGTTCAGATTAAGACAATGGCGAAAATCTATTCATAGGTTTACAGGAAAAAGTTGTATATATTGCGGAAAACCATCTGAATCTATCGATCATGTATTACCTCGTAGCCAAGGCGGTTTAAGTACGACAGAAAACTGTGTCCCTGCATGTCTTTCCTGTAATGGAGATAAATCAGATGAAAATGCCTTGTATTGGTATAGAAGGCAAAAATTTTATGACCCTCGAAGAGCAATGGCTATAAGAGCGTGGTTAGAGGGAGATTTAAGATTAGCTATCAGATTACTGCAATGGGCTAATCCTAATTTCAAACCAAAAAATAAAAATTACGAAAAAGATGAATCAGAATACAAAGCAGCTTGACTACCAAACATTACATATTGTTCTAGAGTTATAACTCTTACATATATTTTCCAATTCTCTTGGCGATTCTGGGAATATTAAAATTGTCGATAATGTAATAAGAAAGATAAATAACTTTTGGTAGGATTTAAAATTAACTGAAGTTACTTCTTTCTCTATAACACGGGGATAACTTTTGCTAACACAGAAAGTTTTTGATTTTAAAACGGGTTTAAGAGCTGTCTTCATCATTTATTAATACATATGTACTACTTTATCGCCGCATGAAGAATCCTGCAAGTTCACTAAGTAAAAAAAATAAATTTTTAATCTTTGGATGTGGTTTCAGCGGTAGTTTCTTTGCAAAAGCTATAAGGCAATTAGGTTGTTCTGCTTTGACAAGTTCTAGATCTGAAAAAAACGATCCATATAGTTTCGTATTCAACAGTGAAAATAGCGTGGTTCCTGAGTCAAAAATTTTTGATGGAGTCACACATATTCTTAGTTGCATACCTCCCGACAAAAATGGAAATGATCCAGTATTAATGAGTCTCAACAATCAACTAAGAAGTTTATCCCCTCAATGGGTTGGTTATTTATCTACAACAGGAGTTTATGGGAACACCATGGGTGATTGGGTTTCTGAAGTTGATGAACCAAACCCTTTTCAAAAAAGAAGTCATAAGAGGTTAAATTGTGAAAAAGAATGGATTGAATCAGGTTTACCTGTACAAATTTTTAGATTACCCGGTATTTATGGACCTGGAAGATCTACTTTTGAAGCAATAAAAAATAAAAAAATTCGTGTTATATCTAAGAAAAATCAGGTATTTTCAAGAATTCATGTTGCTGATATTGTGAATGCAATTATCTATCTATTACAAAATAAAAATTCCTTAAAGTTTTACCAGATTATTAATATTGCAGATGATCAACCCTGTTCTCAGATAGAAGTTATTCAATATTGCTACGATTTACTTGGTTTAACAATGCCAAAACCTATCCTATTTGAGGATGCAAAAGCAGAATTATCACCTATCGCTCAATCTTTTTGGATGGAAAATAGAAGAGTTTCGAACAAACTTTTATGCGAAACACTTGGATATAAACTAATTTATAAAAACTATAAAACAGGTTTAAAAAATTGCTACCTAAATATTTAAAAAAATAAATTAAAAAACTTTTTATGAATTTTCAAAATACAAATAAAACATTGAAGGTAGTATTAAGCGTCGGAGATGAGTCGGGTATTGGACCTGAAATAATCTTAAAAGCACTTTGTTCTAATGAGATACCAGAAAATATTGACTTTATATTAGTTGGATCAAGAAAAAATCTACAAAATACTTATGAAAATCTTAGATCCTTAGGATTAAAAAACCTTGCAAACCCTAAAAATTTAAATATACATGATCTCGAAATTTCTTCTTCAGAAAATGACACTCAATCAAATTACGGTAATTCAAGTTTCCAATATTTAAAAAAAGCTATAGAAATTGTAAAACAATATCCTGATTCAGCACTTGTAACTGGACCAATTTGCAAGAAATCATGGTCTCTAGCGGGTCATTACTTCTCAGGCCAAACCGAAGTACTAGCAAAATCATGTGAGGCCAAAAACGTTGGAATGTTATTCACGGCAAAATCACCAATTACAGGTTGGAGATTTAATACTTTACTCGCCACAACACACATAGCCCTGTGTGAAGTTCCAAAGAAATTGACTAGAGAATTAATACACTCTAAATTGGATCTTTTCAAAGATTTTTGTAAATCCTACACTAATGAGCCTACTTTAAAAGTCGCAGGATTAAACCCTCATGCTGGCGAAGACGGTATTCTAGGTCATGAAGAAAAAGATTGGATCAATGATGCATTAATAACATGGAATGAGAAGAATAAAGGTATCAGATTATTAGGTCCTTTATCACCAGATAGTTGCTGGAATTCTTCAGTAAAAGCATGGAGTGATAAAAATGCTGAAAAGCACGATGGCATTCTTGCTATGTATCATGATCAAGGTTTAATTCCAATGAAAGTGATAGCTTTTAATTACTCTGTCAATACCACAATAGGTTTACCTTTTATCAGAACGTCTCCTGACCATGGAACGGGATTTGATATTGCAGGTAAAGGAATTGCTCAATCTCAGAGCATGATTGAAGCTATAAAAGCTGCCATAGAAATGACCAACAATTCAAGACAGCTTAACGCGCATTAAAACTTGACCGAATTCAACTGGTGTACCATTTTCAACGAGAATCTCTACTATTTCAGCATTAAATTCAGATTCAATTTCATTCATTAACTTCATAGCTTCCAAAATACAAATAGTTTGACCAACCTTAATATTATTTCCAATCTCGACGAATGGCTCCTCACCAGGAGCTGCAGCCCTATAAAAGGTTCCGACCATAGGAGAAGTAATTTCAGTAAGATCAGAGCGCCCAGGAGGGGCTACCTGAGGTGCGTCAGGCTCCCTTACCAGTGAAACATTATCATTAATAGATTTTTGGTTAGCAATTGTTTGCCTGTCAATAGAGGTATTAGAAACTAAATTATTAGAAATTTGATTTTGATCAAATAAATTCCTTTTTATTTCGAGTTTAAAATCTTCTCCTTCTAATGAGAATTCTTGAATATCGCTTTTAGAGATTTTCTCGATTAAGCGATTTAAATCTTCATGATCTAATTTCATAGCAATTAATTTTCACGTCCAAGATAACTGTCGTTTCGAGTATCAACTTTAATCATTTCTCCCTCTGAAATAAATAAAGGAACCATAACTTGAGCACCTGTCTCTAGAATAGCTGGTTTCGTGCCTCCACTAGCAGTATCACCTTTAACTCCAGGATCAGTTTCAGTAACTTTCAAAGTAACAGATATTGGAAGTTCGACTTCTAGCACTTTACCATTATGAAAAATTACATTAACCTCCATTCCCTCTTTCAAATACTTTGAACCTTTACCGATTTGTTCAGAGGTGAGTCTTGTCTCTTCAAAACTTGTCATGTCCATAAAAACATAATCGCCAGACTCCACATAAGTATGCTGCAGGTTAGACTTCTCAAGGATAGCCTGCTGTACTGATTCTCCGGCTCGAAAAGTTTTTTCAACCACGTTGCCGCTTTGAACTGATTTTAATTTTGTTCGCACAAAAGCAGAACCCTTGCCAGGCTTGACATGTAGAAATTCTACAACACGCCAAACTTGTCCATCCAATTCGATGGTAGTACCTGTGCGAAAATCGTTACTGGAAATCATTCCTGTATTACATCCCCAAGGATCATAAACCTGCAAGAGTGCTATGCAAAAATTCTTATCAAATCAGAACAAACTTTTCTTAATTCTATCGATTGTAATTTTACAGGTTTTTCTCTTAAAACCGATTCAAGTACTAGCTGATTTACCTACTGGAAATGCAGTAAAAGACCCTAGTGCAATCCTCAGAAACGCCCTCCCTATCAAGCAAGTTGAGTTACAAGAACTTCAACACAAATTGGAAGAAACTAGTGACCTTGTAAGAGGAGGAAGATGGCCCGCACTTACGAAAACTGTTACAAAATGTCAATCTTTACTAAAAAAATACCAGAGTAAAATTATTCAAGAATTACCAAACGATAAAAAGAAAATTGCTGAAAAAACATTTTTAGAGCTCAAAGAAGATTTTAATGGTCTTCAAGATTACTCAAAATCAAAGGATAAATTCTCCTTTATAGCGACCCGAAGAGATGCTTTAGATAAAATAGGAGGTTTAGAAGAATATTTTCTACCAAATGAATTTCCATACTCTATTCCCAAAGAATTTGATAATTTACCACGATTACTGGGCAGAGGAAAAGTCAATATAAAAACCTCCAAAGGAGATATGCAAGCAATTGTGGATGGATTTAACGCCCCACTTACAGCGGGAGCATTTATAGATTTATCTTCAAAAAACTTCTACAAAGATTTACCTATCAACAGAGCAGAAGAATTTTTTGTACTGCAAACAGGTGATCCAATTGGTGAAGATATTGGTTACATAGATCCTAAAACAAACGAAGAACGTCACGTTCCCTTAGAAATTAGAATTCCTGATGAAAAAGATACTTTTTATAATCAAACTTTTGAAGATTTAGGTCTTTACACAGAGACTCCAACATTACCTTTTGCAACACTTGGAACTCTCGGATGGTCCCATTCAAATACCGCAGTTGATGATGGCTCATCGCAATTTTTCTTCTTTTTATATGAAGCAGAATTAAATCCCGCAGGTCGCAATTTAATTGACGGAAGAAATGCTGCCTTTGGTTACGTTGTAGATGGATTTGATGTATTAGAAGAGCTTACTAAAGATGACACAATTATTTCAATTGATGTTTTAGAAGGGATTGAAAACCTCAAATTAAATGCATAAAGAAATATTAGAAGATATAGGGGAAAAAGAATTAATAAATAGGCTAGGAAAATTTATGCCTAAAAGCCAAATTTTAGATGATTGCGCTTTAATCAAAACTAAAAATGACAATTTGCTTGTTAATACTGATTCTTTGGTAGAAAATGTTCATTTCAATGACATTACTATTTGTCCTGCGGACCTTGGGTGGAAAGCAGTTGTTAGCAATATCTCTGACTTACTATCTAGTGGAAGCAAGAAAACTATAGGTATTACAATAAGCCTAATTCTACCTTCTAGAACTGAGTGGATTTGGGTTGAAGAGTTATATAGAGGAATAAATAAAGCTTTAAATGAATATGGCGGCATAATTCTTGGAGGAGATTGCTCAAAAGGGAATCAAAAAGCCTTATCAATTACTGCCTTTGGGATTCAAGGTGAACTTGAATTACGAAGAAACGCATGTAAACCAGGAGATGTCATCTTAACTACAGGAATTCATGGTCTCAGCAAACTAGGATTTTTAATTAAAAATAAAATTAATTTAGATAATAATATTTCTCTTAATAAAAGATTAATCAGTAAATCTATTGAACATTTTTGTCGCCCTAAGGTTTACCCAAATTTTCTAAAAAATCTTATAAAAACTCGCTCCAATAAAAAAATCAAAAGAATAGGATGTACTGATAGCAGTGATGGACTTTTTCAAGCTTTAAAAGATTTAGCAAGTGCTAGTAAATGCAAAGCAATTATCAATTATGAAAAAATACCCAAAGATAAGGATTGGCCAAGAGGAGATAAATGGGACGAATATTATTTTTTTGGAGGTGAAGATTATGAATTAGTTTTCTCCTTGCCAAAAAAATGGGCAAAAAATTTATCTAAACTTGATAAAGATATTTACGAGATTGGTTTTTTTGCTGATGGTGAACCATTAATAGAATTTAATGATAGTAACAAAAACAAATTATTAAATAAAACACCTTTCAAGCACTTTTAATTATTCCCAATTTTTTGCAACAATCTCTGCTAAATCTACAACTCTCTGACTATAACCCCACTCATTGTCGTACCATGCAAGCACTTTTACAAGGTTATCTCCGATACACATAGTAAGGTCACTATCTACAATTGATGATTCATTAGTACCTGCATAATCGCTTGACACTAGTGGTTCATCTCCATACTTAATAATGCCTTTCATTGAGCTTAGAGATGCTTCCTTGAGTGCATTATTGACTTCTTCAGCTGTGACAGATTTAGAAGATTCAAAAACAAAATCTACTGCTGAAACGTTAGGAGTTGGAACTCTCATTGCAATTCCTGTTAATTTACCTTTCATTTCTGGGTATACCAGAGCTACTGCTTTTGCAGCTCCTGTAGAAGTAGGAACAATGTTTGTAGCAGCGGCTCTAGCCCTTCTTAGATCTCTATGACTATTATCTAAAATTCTTTGATCTCCTGTATAACTATGAATTGTAGTCATCAAACCTTTGTTGATACCAAAAGTTTGGTCTAAAACTTTAACTACTGGAGCTAAACAGTTCGTTGTACAACTAGCATTACTCAAAATATCATAATCTTTATGTTTATATGCATCAGCATTGACTCCAACTACATAAGTACCAACACCATCACCTTTTCCAGGAGCAGTTAAGATAACTTTTTTTGCCCCTACCTCTAAGTGCTTACTTGCACCTACGTCTGTATTAAATACTCCAGTAGATTCAATAACCAAATCTACACCCCAGTCTTTCCAAGGAAGATTCATTGGGTTTCTATCAGAGAAACATTTAATTGTTTTGTTATTAATTACAAAAGTATCATCAGTATATTTAATATCAACACCATCAAGTTGACCAAGGACTGAGTCATACTTTAATAGATGAGCATTAGTCTTAGGATCTGAAGTAACATTAATTCCAACTACTTCAATATTGGTGTAAGCCCCCCTACTTAGCCAACAACGCATAAAGTTTCGACCAATTCTGCCAAAGCCGTTAATTGCAACACGCAAAGTCATAATTAATAATTTCTAAATGATTAACCTAAGTTGCTGATCATACTGAATTTTGTGCAATAACGTAAGGTTTTTTTGATTTATTAAGCAAATAAGTCTAGTTTTGTATTAATTCGAGAAAAATAAAGCATTTTTTTTTAAAAAAAATAGCAAAATTTTACCTAGAAGTTATTTTGATTTAAGTAAAAGATAAACATTGGATAAAAAATTACTGTTGAAAAGTCATTTTCATTTTATTGGGATTGGAGGTATTGGGATGTCAGCATTAGCAATAGGTTTACTTAAAAAAGGTTGTTCAGTTTCAGGATCTGATTTAGTTAAAAACGATGAAACTAAAAAATTGGAAAAATTAGGTGCAGTGATCTTTACTTCTCAAATTAGACAAAATATTGAATTTGTTATTTCAAAATTTACCAACAAATTGATTAATTTTGTTGTAAGCTCTGCGATCAAGCCAGAAAATGAAGAATTGTCATACTGCAGAGAAAAAAATTTATCAATAAAACATCGTTCAGAGATACTTGCAATGCTTATGCGCACTTATACTGCATTAGCGGTAGCCGGCAGCCACGGAAAAACATCAACCAGTACATTTCTATCTACAATACTTGAGTTATGTACACGTAATTCTTCTTCAATAACTGGAGGAATAATTCCTATTTACAACTCTAATTGTCATTTAGAAAATACAAAATACTTAGTAGCTGAAGTTGATGAATCTGATGGGACAATCAACAAATATGAGTCTGATATCGGAATAATTAATAATATTGATTTTGATCATTGCGATCACTTTTCTAATTTAAGTGAAGTTATATCTTCTTTTAAAAGTTTTGCTAAAAACTCTAAAAAATTACTACTTAATTTTGATTGTGAAACATCAAGAAATAATTTTTATTCTAATTGGAAATGGTCAAACACTACGGCTAAAAACGTAGCTTATGCAATAATTCCGACCGAACTTAATTCAAATTATACTATTGGAAAATATTATGAAAATGGAAATTTTATTAGTAGTTTAAATATTCCAATTCCAGGATTACATAATCTATCTAATATCACCGCAGCAATAGCAGCTTCAAGAATGATAGGAGTAGATTTTATAGAAATTAAGAAAAATATAAAATATCTGAAACTCCCAAAAAAAAGATTTGAATTCAGAGGCCAAATACATGAAAGAAGTTTATATGATGATTATGCACATCACCCAAATGAAATAAAAGAGACGATTAAATTAGGAAGATTATTGATTCGGCAAAAATATAATAATGAATCTCAAAAAAGTAGATTAATAGCTATATTTCAACCTCATAGATATTCTCGAGTAAAGCAATTTACTAAAGAATTCGCTGAAGAATTATCAAAAGCAGATGTTATTTATGTAACCAGTATTTATGGAGCAGGCGAAGGAAACGTAGATAAAATTACTTCGAAAATTATCACTGATCTAATTTATGAAAAAAATAAAAATGTTAATTACATAAATAATTATTATGAAGTTACAAAAAATTTTTACGAATTAACTCAAAAAGGGGATTTAATTTTGAATATGGGAGCTGGTGATTGTCATAATTTCTGGTCAATTTTAAATGAAAAAATAATTAAATTAGATAATTTATGAATAAAAAAAATTTTTCTGAGAATTTTAATTTAAGTAGTTATACAACCATAAAAGTGGGTGGAATAGCTGAATATTTTGCTGAGCCAAGCAGCATTACAGAATTTTCATATCTAATAAAATGGGCTAATTTAAACAAACACAGATGTCAAATAATTGGCGCAGGTTCAAATCTTTTAATAAACAATATTTTCATAAAAGGCTTAGTTATTTGTACAAAAAAATTGAAATCACTAAAGATAGAGCCATATTCAGGAATTGTTGAAGCGGAAGCAGGTGTAATGCTTCCATCATTATCTAATTCTCTTGCTAAAAATGGATTACAAGGAGGAGAATGGGCTGTAGGAATTCCAGGAACATTAGGAGGAGCAATTTATATGAATGCTGGCACAGGTAATTTATCGCTAGCAAAAAATCTTATTTCCGTAAAAGTTATAAATAATAAAACCAATGAAAAACTTGAAATTGAAAAAAAAGATATCAATTTTGAGTATAGATTTAGCTCTTTTCAAAGAAATGATTTAACAATTATTAGTGCAAAATTACATTTTGAACCTAATGGAAATCTGGAACAATTAATTCAAACAACCAAAAATAATCTTAAACTAAAAACAGAAACACAACCATATCATCAACCAAGTTTTGGTAGTGTTTTTAAAAATCCTGAAAATAATTATGCAGCAAAATTAATTGATGATATGGGTTTAAAGGGATTTAAAATTGGCGGTGCTGAAATTTCTACAATGCATTCAAATTTTATAATTAACACTTCTTCAGCAAGCTCAAAAGATATTTATGAATTAATAACAGTAATTCAACAAAAAGTACTACAAAACAAGGGGATTTATTTGCAACCGGAAGTAAGAATGATTGGTTTTGACTATCCTAACTAAAGAAACGTTTTTACAAAATGGCGGGTTTTGGACTTCCTAACTTTGGACAACTTACAGAAGCTTTTAAAAAAGCTAAACAAATTCAGCAAGATGCTCAAAAATTACAAGATGAACTTGAAAATATGGAGATTGAAGGCAAAAGTGATGATGAAATGATAAAGGTTTGGATAAGTGGAAACCAACTTCCATTAAAGGTAGAAGTACAAGAAAATATCTTAAATGCAAATAAAGAACAAATAGAGCAGAACATTCTACAAGCTATTCAAAACGCTCATGAATTATCAACTACAACTATGAAAGAAAGGATGAATGATTTGACTGGTGGATTAAATCTTAATCTTCCTGGTTTTGATAATAGTGACTCTTAGAAGACTCAATCATTTCTTTATAAAAGGGATATCTTTCGAAGGATTTATTTAAATTACATCCCTCATCTTTTAAATGTAAGCAATTACGAAATTTACACTTAACTCCCTCTTCGATTACCTGTTTATATATTTCTGAATAAAGATTTGGTAACAACTTAATATCAACCTCTAGAGGTTGCATATTAAATCCAGGTGTATCCACAATGTAACTTTGATTCGATATGGAAAATAACTCAACATTTCGAGTAGTATTTTTTCCTCTTTTAATTTTATTGGAAACTGGAGCAGTGCTATTTTGAAGACCTGGAATAATCATATTTAGCAAAGTAGTTTTGCCAACTCCGGATGGGCCCATAAAAATTGAACATTCTTTTTGCTTTAATTCAACTAATAAATTTTTATAGAAATTAGATTTCTGTAAATTTAAAGTTATTACTTGATAACCCCATTTCTCAAATTTATCAAGTAGATATGATCTTCTTTTATCAGAAATTAAATCACACTTTGTCAAAACTAATGAGACTTCAACTCCCATTGATTCTGCTGATATCAAAAACCTATTTACTTGAGATAAATTTAACTCTGGTTCTTCAACAGAAAAAGTAACGTATATGTTAGAAATATTTGCAACTGAGGGCCTAAATAAAAGATTTTTTCTTTTTTTTAGACTTGTTATTAGTGCCCGTTTACTTTTAAAAT
>QCPF01000006.1 GCA_003212655.1 Prochlorococcus sp. AG-436-D21
AAAATCGTTACCTTTTCTGAGAATTATGAATAGCGAAATCGTTACTATAATTATTCCAACCCATGATTTAGTTGTAAGATTTTCATTAATAAAAAATTCTCCTGATAAAGCTGCTATTAACGGAGAAAGAGTTTCTATAGATAAAGTTTTTCTTGTACCAATTGTTTGTAGTGACTTTAAATAGAAAGTATCACCTAAACCAATACCTATTATTCCACTAATTAGTAGTATAAATATGTTTTTTAATGCAGTTGTAGAACTTAGATTGATAAAAGCAGGTATAAAAATAAAAAAAGCTATTATATTTTTTATTAAATTAATATCTATAGATTTATATTTTTGAGTTTGCGCGCGCCAAATAAAGCACGCATATGTCCAAGATGTAGCAGCTCCAAAAGCAGAAAGGATTCCAATCAAAACGAATAATTTTTAAAAATTTTATTTTATAAATTGAGTAAATGCTAAAAAGAATACATAAATAAGAATCAAAATCCCCGGTAAGTACTGAATTAGTGATTTGAAATTATTTTTTTTCATATTTTCAAAAAATTTATCTTAAACAGTTTTTTTATTAGTAGGGTACAAACTCTCTAACTTCTTTCTTCTTTGAACTTTCGCATTAATTCTTTCTTCTTTTTCTTTTTTCTTGATCTCATCATTTATCTTATTTTGTCTATATCCAAACCAAAGTAGCACCCAAATAACAGAAGTTATTAAAAGAAGAGCAGTATATTGACCAGTCATTGGAAAACTGGCCTCAGAATATTTAACGTAAGAAAATATTAGACTCATTTAATCAAGTTAAAGCATAAAAATAACGACTGCGTTGATTTCTTTTAGAAATTTAAAAATTAGTTAATTGCTGCTATTTATTATGTAGTTTTATAGTTTTTGGAGTAATTTTTCTTTGTAACTCCTTGCTATTATCAGATTGAAGCATATTGAATAATAAGTTTTTGGAACCTTTTGATTTAGCAGTTGTAGGAGGCGGTGCAGCTGGTTTTATGACAGCAATTACTGCTGCTGAATATGGTGTAAAAAGAATAATAATTCTTGAAGGGACTTCAAAACTTATGGAGAA
This sequence comes from Prochlorococcus sp. AG-436-D21, assembly GCA_003212655.1. Lineage (GTDB taxonomy): Bacteria > Cyanobacteriota > Cyanobacteriia > PCC-6307 > Cyanobiaceae > Prochlorococcus_A. The sequence continues at coordinate 1,082 of QCPF01000006.1, forward strand.
AGTAAGGATTAGTGGAGGGGGAAGATGTAACGTCACTAATGCGACATGGATACCGAATGAACTAATTGAGAATTACCCCAGAGGTGGAATTCAGCTCTTGGAATCATTTAATCGTTTTGCTGCTGGAGATGTATACGATTGGTTTGAGAAAAAAGGGTTAAAATTAAAAATTGAGGAAGATCTAAGAGTATTCCCAGTGTCTAATTCTTCTTCAGATGTTATTGATTGTTTGAAAAAAAGTGCTTTATCAAAAAACGTAGAGATACTAACAAAATTTTTTGTAAAAGAAATTTCAAAAACTCCAGATAATATATTCAATATTTTTAGTCTTAAAAAAGCAAAGGTAACTGCAAAAAATATTATTCTTTCAACTGGAGGCAATCCAAGCGGATATAAATTAGCTCAAAATCTTGGACACACCATTGTTAAACCTGTACCATCGCTTTTTACTTTTTCTACAAAAGAACCAAATTTGGATGAATGTAGTGGGGTATCGATAAGGGGCATAGATATAGAAATTAATTTAAACAATAAGAATTTTCAAAATAGAGGCGATTTACTAATAACGCATTGGGGGTTTAGTGGGCCAGCAGTTTTAAAACTTTCATCAATTGCAGCTAGGGAACTTTATAGCCAAAAATATAAATTTAATTTAATCATTAAATGGTCTTCTTTAAGTTATGAGGAGTTAAAAGAAAAAATTAATTATTTAAGATTAAATAAAGGCAAGGTGAATCTTATTAATAGTAGACCTGTGCCACTATTAACAAAAAGATTATGGATTTTTTTATTAAAGAAAATAGGTATTGATAAAGAGAAAAAGTGGTCTGATTTACTGGCGGATGAAAGAGAGAAAATGATAAATACTCTAATGAGGGATAAATATATAATTTCGGGCAAAGGCCCATTTGGAGAGGAATTTGTTACTTCTGGAGGCGTAAAAATTAATGAGGTTAACTTTAAAAGTATGGGTAGCTTAATTTGTCCAGGTTTATTTTTTTCTGGAGAAGTTTTGGATGTTGATGGAATCACTGGTGGATTTAATTTTCAACATTGTTGGACAAGTGGATGGATCGCTGGGATGGCAGTCTCAAAGTTAAGTCAATCAATAAAAAATTAATAAGTAATAAATCAGTAAGTAACAATTCAATAAGTTTATCTTTTTTTTATTAAGTATTAGAAGGAAAAAGTTTTTTGGAGAAACTTTAATTTTAAAGTTTTAATTATTGGTGAAGATTAATGCAGAATCTTGTATCAAAAAAAGAAGAAGAGGAAAGAAGATTAAAAGCTTTAGCAGAATATAGGATTTTGGGAACCAAGCCAGAATCATGTTATGACGATATTACAAAAATTGCTGCTACAACCTGTAATGTGCCTATTTCTTTAATGACTTTGGTAGACAAAGATAAACAATGGTTTAAATCCAAAATAGGACTTCAAATATCAGAAACTAGAAGAGATTGGTCTTTTTGTACACATGCAATAAAAGAAAATAGTCCATTAATTATTCATGATGCTTTCCAAGATGAAAGATTTATAAATAATCCATTGGTAACTGGAGATCCAAAGATTCGTTTTTATGCAGGTTTTCCCCTTAGAAATAGTGATGGTAATAAGCTTGGAACTCTGTGTGTAATAGACAGAAAGCCAGGAAATCTAACTACACAACAATTTAATATTATGGAATTATTATCCAAGCAAATAGTTTCATTTTTAGAGCTTAGAAAAAAGTCATTAAATTTGCTAGATGCGTTATCTAATTTGCATAAACAGGAAGGGATTTTATCTGTATGTTCATATTGCAGAGAAGTGAAAAATAAGGAGGGCGATTGGATGCATTTAGAAAAATATCTTTCGAAAATTAGTGATATTAGATTCAGTCATGGGGTGTGTGATAATTGTATGGAAAAACATTTCCCAGATGTAATCGAAGTGTGGAATAAAAAGGATTTTTTTGAAGATGGCCAAAAAAGGTTTTTAGAATCTTAGAATAAATAATTAGCTTTTTAATGTTTAATATATTTTCTAAACAAATTCTTTATTTGGTGGTTAGTATTGTATAAATTTTGACTAGAAAATGTTATTAGGAACTTTATTAACAGGTGAAATTGCTAAAAGTGCGTTAGTAGCATATGTTCATTATTTAGGAATTATATTGTGTTTCGGTTCTCTTTTATTTGAAAGATTGACTCTCAAAGTTGGTCTTAATAGAAATGAGACGATTTCAATGATAATTGCAGATGTGGTCTATGGTTTGGCAGGAGTGGCAATATTGGTTACTGGGATTTTGCGTGTTAAGTATTTTGGTCAAGGAGGTGATTTTTATACAGGTAATCCTGTTTTTTGGATAAAAGTTTCTCTTTACATTCTGGTGGGATTACTTTCTTTATATCCAACAACAACCTATATTTTATGGGCCATACCATTAAGTAAGAATAAATTACCTGAAATATCTGAAAATCTAGTTAAGAGGTTCAGACTAATCATTACTACTGAATTAGTGGGCTTCGCAACAATACCTTTGTTTGCCACTCTCATGGCTAGAGGTGTAGGTTTAGGTTGAATAATTTATTTCTAGAAAGAGATTGTTTAATAAGTGCAAACAAACTATATAGATGGAGTTTAAGTTATAAGATTTCTAAATTAAAAAAAGAGATTATCTTTATTGGTTTAAATCCCTCATTATCGGATAGAGTTTTCTTGGACAACACAACAAAAAAGATAATCAAAATTTCGAAAAACAATAATTACGGCAAAGTAAAATTAATAAATCTATTTGCTCTGATTTCAAGCAAACCAGAAAAGCTTTTTAAACATAAAAACCCTGTGGGCTATCTAAACAATAATCATATTTATAAAAACTTAAAACACTGGTCTGAAAGTGAAAATTGTGATTTATGGTTAGGTTGGGGTAACAAAGGTAAATTTCTAAATAGAAATAAAAAAATATCAAAAAAAATAATGCAATATAACTCAATTAGGAAAAATAATTTTGATAATCCTCTTGGGCCGCTTTTAATAAAGAAAACAATCAAAGATAATCCAATACACCCTCTATACTGTTCTGATAATTCCATCCTCGAATCTTATTTTTAGGTAGTAAGGCTCAAATGCAAACCAGTATTTTTAGCTATTCCATTAAATATGTGTTAATTTTTATTAGATAAGTTAACCTAATATGAAAATTTCAAAGCAATTAAATAAACTAAAAAACTTGAATGTTGAGGCAGAAAAATGTTCTACAAGAGAAGAAGCAAAAAAAATAATCAATAAAGCAAATAAAGCACAAAGTAAAATCAACAAATAAATAAAAAGTAATTTCACTTATTCATAAATTATAATTTTTCAAAAATATTTAATTTACACAAATCCACCATATTTATTTCTTAGTATTTATGTCTTTGAAAATAATTAAAATAAGGAAATCGCACGAAAGATTTAGATCGACTAGAGAATGGCTAAATTCGATGCATTCATTTTCTTTCGCAGAGCATAGAGATCCAAAATGGGATAATTTTGGGAAAATTAGAGTTATAAACGAAGATATTATTTCTCCTAATGCAGGATTTAATACACATTCTCATGCAAATATGGAAATAATTACTGTCGTAACAAAAGGAGCAATAACTCATAGAGACTCTTTAAACAATCTTGGAAAAATTCACAAAGATGAAGTGCAAGTTATGTCTGCAGGTACTGGAATCTCTCATAGCGAGAAGAATGAAGAAAATGAGAATTGTAAGTTGTTCCAGATTTGGATATACCCTCAAAAAGAAAATATCAAACCTCGATATGATCAAATTTCATTAAATGAAAAGTTGTGGGACAATCTTATTTTTAATTACAAAGACGGTAAAAATAATAAGCTTTTTCTAAATCAAAGTATCTCTTTATGGCGGTGTAAATATAAGCCAATTAAAGAAAAAAAATTGCCATTAAAAATCGATAAATATAATTGGATACAAATAATAGAAGGTAATCTTTTATTAAAAAGTAAAGACTCTAATTCAAATATATTTCTCGAATCTGGAGATGGCTTGGGTTTTGAAGTTAATTATTATGATGATGTTTCTATAGATACTGAAAAAAACTTAGATTTTCTCTTATTTTCGATGCCTTCCTTATAAATTATCTTTTATTTTACCCATCAACTCCTTTATTAAATGCATTTAAGGCTTGCAAAGCCATATTAAGGTGAACTTCCATAGCACCAAGTGCAATTAAAGAATTTGGTGATTTGTCTTTTAGTAAATTCTCTTTTCTTTTTGATAACTCATTAACTACCTTCTTAGTTGAAGCTTCCCAATTGTTGATTAACTCTTCAAATTCTCTTTTTTCGGGGCTTTCTATTTCTGTTAATTCATCAGAAAAATGAGAATCCTTTTGTGCCTTAAGCATCAAGTGACTTAATTTTTTATGACTTATTGCTTGAGGTAAATTGTTAGATTCACTCATTGCTAGTAGTTAATTTATAGTCAAAATCTAACTAATTAAGTGTACGTTTGCTAGAGGGAAGACGGTTGTGATGACCGACCTGAAAAATTACGAAATAATACTTGAACAAAAAATGGATTTATAAACCTTTAATTTTTTCAATTATTAGTTTCTTGAAATAATCTCCACGCTCTTCATAATTTTTAAATTGATCAAAACTAGAGCATGAGGGTGAGAATAATAATGTTCCAACCCTATTATTTTGTAAATAATGAAAAACAAAATTTAAAAGTTCTTTTAGTTCTGAAAATTCAAAAATATTTTTTTTAAATCCTTCATTAATAAGCGCCATTTTTAGGACTTTTGAGCTTTCTCCAAAAAGGAAAACACATTTAACTTTTTTCTTTAAGACTTTTATCCACTCACTATATTCATTACCTTTTAATCTACCCCCAGCAATGATTATTATTTGACCTTCAATTGAACTTATTCCTGCAATAGATGAGTCAAAATTTGTAGCTTTACTATCATTAATTATTTCCAGATCATTATTTTTAAAAATTGTTTCCATCCTATGGGGTAATTGTTTGTAATTAGATAAAGAATCCTTAATCTTCTTTACAGATAATCCAACTTTTCTTGCTGCTGCAATTACCAATAAAAGATTTTGAAGATTATGCTTTCCTTTTAACGCAAAATGTTCAAGTTTGAATAGTCTCTTGCCTCTCTCAACAATAAATGCTTGATCATCTATCCAATAATCGCATTGAATAAAACTAGATTTATCGAAACTAGTTGTTATCCAAACACCTCTTGATAGCGCACTGTAGTGATTTCTTAAGTTTTTATCGTCATAATTATAAATTCTAAAATCAGATTTTTCTAGCAAGCTTTTTTTTATGTTGAAATAGTTTTCAAGTGTTTTATGCCTTTCAAGATGATCTTCTGTGAAGGTTGTCCATATTCCAATATTAGGTTTTACTTCTGGAGATATTTCTATTTGATAACTGCTTAATTCAGCTACAACCCAATCAATTTTTTCATGTTTTTTGGAGTGAGCATACTTACATAAAGGTGTACCAATATTTCCAGCAAAAGGCGCATATAATCCAGTATCACAGAGTATATGGCTTAGTAGATGAGTAACAGTAGTCTTGCCATTAGTGCCAGTAATACCTATCCAATTTGTGTCTTTTAAAATTTCCCATGCAACATTAATTTCTCCAATTACTTTAATTCCCTTTTTTTTTAATTCAATAATAGTTATATGGTCATAAGGTATTGATGGACTAACAACAACAGATTCGATCTCTTTCAAAAAAGGTTGAATTTCTTCAAATAAAAATTCTTTATTCAGAGAAACTATGATATTAAGCTCTTCTAATGCTGTTTTTCTTTCTAAGAATTCTATCCCATCTTTACTTTCCCAAACAATTACTCTCTTATTTATGCTTCTCAAATACTTGGCAGCCCAAAATCCAGATTTACCTAATCCAATTACAAGATTAATATTTCTTTTACTTGAATGATTATCTATCATTAAATTTATAATTGCATTTATATTAATTGTGTTTAAAGGGTAATTCAATCATGAGATCTTTCTTCAGTATTTATAGTATTCGCCCAAGAAAAGTTAATTAATGGAAGATAATACTGCAAAATATTGGTTCTCTTGGTTTTATGAAAAGTGGGAGAAAAATGCTCCAGGTGAATTAATTGAACAAGGTTTAACTCCGTCTCAGATTGCTGAGCGCTTTGTTAATGAAAACCATGATAGTTTTATTCAATTGTCAAAAAAAATTGATGAAAAAAATTATGATGCTTTAACTGAATTTATGAAACTCTCAGAGAGTGAATTACATATCTTGAAGTATTTTCTAAAGTTAGTAAAAATGAAAAATTTATAAGAAGTTATTAAGTATTTCGAGGCTTTTTTCCCATAAATTTTTTCTTTCTTTTTTATTCATAGCGAAAGGAGAAGTAGGGGATAGTTTTGGATGACCTCTGAAATTAAATCTAGGACCATAATGATCACCGCCTCTTGCGTCTGGTGAAGTAGCTGCAAAAAGCTGAGGTAAAGCACCCATCTCAGCAGTTTGAAAAATAGGACTAAATAATTCCAATGAGAATGTTTCTAATGGTCCAGGGTTAGGTTTTTGAGCAGTAAAGAGATTTGTTTTTGCAATTCCTGGGTGAGCAGCTAAAGAAAGTATATTTTTGTGCTTTAAGTTCTCATTTAGTTCCAAAGCAAACATTACATTTGCCAATTTGCTATTGGAGTAAGATTCCCATTTGTTGTAATAGTTCTCGGCTTTCAGATTTTTCCAACCGACTTTGCCAAAAAATTGTGCTCCTGAAGTCACCGTCACTATTCTAGATTCTTCTTTTTTTTCAATAATTGGAAGTAGCTTTAGAGTCAAAAGCATATGAGCTAGATGATTAACTGCAAATTGTATTTCATATCCTTGGGCACTAAGAGTTTTAGGCGGATGCATAATGCCTGCATTATTGATTAGTAAATCCAAATTTTCAAAATTATCAAAAATTTTGGACTGAACTTCAACAATATTTTTTAAATCTGACAAATCTAATTCTAAAGGTGTAAATAATCCTTCAGGATTAAGACCTTTAAGTTTTTTGATAGTTTGATTAGCTTTTTCAAGTGATCTACAAGCTATAACAACATGAGCATTTTTTTCTGCTAAAGCCTTTGCAGTGTAGTATCCAAGACCACTATTCGCACCAGTAATTAGCGCTGTTTTGCCTGTAAGGTTTGGAATATTAGATGTTTCCCAGTTAGAGATTTTAGGTCTTGAAATAGTGGCAGTCATTAGTAATCCTGCAAATTGCTTTGGAATTTAACCAAAATTTAATTACTTTTCTACTGTAAATACTGGAAGTCACTATCGTGAGCTCTTATTGAAGGTACTATTTAATATTATTTTTCAATTGCATATTGCCATTCGTTATTTTGAGATAAACTTTTCTCCCTAAGTAACTGTAATTTCCTACTATTTATTTTTACAACTATCCCATTAGTTGGATATTTCGCAAATATTTTTTTCTCTAACCAATTTTTTTTATATATTTGGATTTCGCTTGTATGATTTGTGAAGTAACTGTCAGGGGTGCTGAAGCCACATTTTTTAAGATAGTTAAGGGTTTCGTATTGATTAAGTCTTCCATTAAGTATTTGGAAACAGCAAAAGCGGAGACTTTCTCCAATCCCTTTCTTATCATTGAGGTATTTTCTTGTAATTCTTTGGGAAATGCCGGCAACTTGGTTTGTAGCATATAGTTCACCTCTAATTTGAAAATCTCGTTTGATAGGAATATAATCGGGGACGTTTTTAATTTGTTTAATTTTGCTTGAGACATCAAATCCTTTTTTTGTAATAGCTTTATTAAACTTGCCATCTAGATATCTAATTGCAATAGCACAGCCATCAATTTTTGGTTGAATGCTTAATCTTGTTTTCGTTAACAAACTTTCCAAAAATTCTTTATAGTTTTCTTTGGCTAATTTTGGCAAAAGTTTATTATTTTTTTGATTAAAATAGTTAGGCTCTTGATCAACAGGAATAAAGAGCTTTTCAAGTTGCTTAAATGCATCATCGGAAATTATGCCTTCACCTATCCTGTATTGTTCATCTAGATACTTAACATCTCTCACTAATAAATTATTCATAATAATTTTGACAAATATTTAAAAATCTTTTAGAAAAAATCATTTAAATAAAGATTTGAAATTAAAATTAGATCTAAAAAGTAATTGACCACAAAATATCCTCCTACGCAGAGAGCAATTTAAGAGTATAAAATGTACTTATAAGACGTTTAAATTAAATACTTTAATCAAACATATTTACTCAAAAGTGAAATAGAAAATTTTAAGGATTAATTTAAAGCCAAATTTTTGAAATTCCCATCAATACAAAAAAAATTTTTTAAAGTTGTGAGAAAATGTCATTTTTATTAAAAGCTCAAAATACCTGGGAAAATTTTGCGAAATACAAAATCAATGATTATGCAAAATTAAGAAATTTTGATTTTGGGCCAAATAACGAAAGTTCAGTTTCAAAATTATCGCCTTTCATTACTCATAGAATATTGTCGGAATATGAGCTGATTCATGATATTAAAAGTAAGTACAAAATCAAAAATTCAACTAAATTTGTTGAAGAAATATTTTGGAGAGTTTACTGGAAAGGGTGGATGGAAAATAGACCTAAAGTTTGGAGAAATTTTATTTCAGAAAACAATCTCGATTTTGATTATGAGTTATATGAAAGTGCAATTAATGGCAATACAGAATTAGATTATTTTAATTCTTGGGTACATGAATTAAAGCAGTACAACTATTTGCATAATCATACAAGAATGTGGTTTGCGAGTACTTGGATATTTAATTTAGGCCTCCCATGGCAATTAGGAGCAAAGTTTTTCTTTAAATATCTTTTTGATGGAGATGCTTCATCTAATCTCCTTAGCTGGAGATGGGTCGGAGGATTGCAAACGAAGGGAAAACAATATCTTTTTTCATCATCAAACCTCAGAAAGTTTTCAAATAATAGATTTAAAGTAGAAAAAATAAGTAATCAACAAATTTTTCTTGAAGAATCTAATCAAATACCATTTGAAGATGAGATTTATAAAAATGATATGGATCCTAAATCAGATAATCTGCTTATGTTTGAAAATGATCTACACCTTGCAACCCTTAAAAATTTACTTCCAAGCTATAAAAAAGTATTTATTATCCTTTTAAAAAATGAACAAAGACAAATTAAATTGTCTGAATCTGTATTGAAATTTAAACAAGATTTGGTCTCTGAATTTTTAGAGCAATTTGATAATGTTGAACAGATTGATCCTTATTTTTTGGAAAATAATTTTAAAAATACTAACGAAATAGACATTATTTATCCTGGAGTGGGAGAAAACTATGATTTCATAACTGAGTTTAAAAATTTACACCATAAAAAAGTTTTTAATCTTGTGAGGGATGAAGATTTATTTGCTTGGAAATTTGCTAAAAGAGGGTTTTTTAAATTTAAAGAAAATATTCCAAAAATAAATCAGAGAATATTAGAAAATTTTTCAAAAAAATAATTTTTAACTTAGTTGAATTCCTAATCAAAAAATAACCTCTTTGGTGAGTAAGTATAAATACTTATTTAGGTGCGACTTTTGCTCTTTAATCCACGATGGATACTGTGACTAGTTATTTTTACTTAAGGATAATTTTTTAATAGTGCTTTCAACAATTCTTACCAAGTCGTTCAGCAAAGATACTGCTTTATTAATTCTTAGAGTTATAACTGGAACTGTTCTTATACATCACGGTTATGAGAAATTAGCAAACATAGAAAATTTCGCTGATGCTTTTGTAAGACCATTACATCTCCCATTCCCAATATTTTTATCATACATAGCGGCATTCTCAGAAATAGGAGGTAGTTGGTTATTAATTATCGGCTTAGCAACAAGATTCGGAGCTTTGGCAATTGTTGGAACAATTTCTGTTGCTATATATCATGCACTTGTTACTTCAGGTTTTAATATTTTCTTACTAGAGCTTTTACTTTTATATTTCGCTTCAGCAACTTCAATTGCATTAACAGGTCCCGGTAATTTTTCCTTAGATGAAGTCATTATCAGAATTTTGAAATCTGAAGATGAGGAAGAAATTATACCTTCAACAAAAGCAAAACCTTCCAAGCAAATTGAAGTTAAAGAAGAAACAAACAAAGGTGGTTTATTTCAATTTCTGCAAACCAACATACTCTCAGATACTTCAAGCTAATTTTTTAGGATAAAGACTATTTATTAGTTCTAACCTTTTTCTATAACTGTTTCTCTTCTCAAGTTTTATCTTAATCGTTGCTTCACAAAGACTTATAAAAAGCCCTATAGCAGTTACCCAAGATAGAAAAATGAAAGGGTTTTCAGGAATTTCTGAGAAATTCATATAAATATTACTTCTTTTTTTAAACTGACTGATCACTATATGTATTTCAACCTAAATATACAATTTAGAAATATTTAAGGATTAATTTCAACTTTTTCCCATTTTTTAACTTTTTCCCAAAGATATCGTTTATGAACGGGCTGTTCTAATTTAAGAAGATCTACTGAATATATTTCAAAATTAAGAACCACAAAATTTTCTGACTTCGGTAGATTGGATAATCTTTCATGAGTAGATTGGACTTTTGGGTTTATTTTCTCTCCAGGAGATCCCCAAAACCAAGAAGATTTTGATTTTTCTGATAATGAATCCCAATAATTTTTGTTATCACTTAATTCACGTATTTTTCCTTTAAATCTATATTGTGATTTGGTTTTCAAAAAAAACCATAATATTTCTGCATTAGGGTTGGATTTTAAATGCCCAATTTTTTCACTTCTTCTATCTGTGAAAATTATCATTGAACTATCTTTATGCCATCCTCTGAAAACAACTGTTCTTAATCTTGGCTCATTTTCTTCGCTGACTGTTGCAAGCTGTATCCATTTATTAGAGAGTGATTTGCCCTCTTTGTTTCTAGAAGATTTTAAATCTTGCCTCCAACTGGGTAAGTTGTTATCAGGCATTTAATTTAGGCAATATTAGACCACTTTTCTTTTTGTATTCTTCGAATGAATCATATTTTGAGAGCGATTTATCTTTTTTTATCATTCTTGGTAGAAAAACTATAGAGAAAAATATTGCAAGAATTACTAATGGAACGAAACTCATTGAGAGGATGGCGAATGATAGATAAATTAGTATTTCTCCTAAATAATTTGTATTTCTTATATTTTCGAAAAATCCTTCTTTAATTAGATCTTTTTTTAATTTAAGAGAAAAATATTTTTGGGCATCACTAGCAAAGTGTAGAAACACACCAATTATATTTATAGATACAGAAGCAGCTATTACAATATTTGGAACAGATTTCTCAGATGAGATAAGAATATAGGGAGCTACCCAGTAACTACCAAGGAAAATAAAACCAGTAACTGAAGTTAAAAAATTGATTTTTTCTTTAAAATAAGGATCTGGGAATATCTTTTCTTTTAAAAGCCAAAGTAATCCATAAGTACCATGCAGAGCTAAATAAACGTAGGGAGCGATCGTAAAATTATCAAAAAAAATCATAAGACCTATCACTACAAATGCAGTGAGACCCTTATGGAGATTAATTATTTGATTAAGTTTCATCTTTTTGAATAATCTAAAAAATGAAATTATTTTCTGTGGATCTAACCTAAGTAGTCAAAAGTTTTAATGGGCGATACTGGATTCGAACCAGTGGCCACTACCGTGTCGAGGTAGTGCTCTACCACTGAGCTAATCGCCCAAATTGAAGAAATTTTTTATTCCCCTTATAAGAAAATAGCAGGTTGCGTTTCATTTTCTAAGTAATTTAACTTTCCATCGTTCTCTTTTGGTTATTTCTAAATTTAAAATTTCAATAAATCCTTTATTTTCAAGTTCTAGTTTGTCGCCAATTTTTAGATTAATTGTTGGTTTATTAACTTTGCTTCCATTTAATCTGAGCATTCCATTTTCTATCCTTTCAATGATTTTGGTTCGTGATACCCTAAAGCCCGCTGAAGCTATAGCATCTAATCTTGTTGAGGCTTCTACTGTATTTACAAGTTTTTTTGATCTTCCAGAAGGTATTTGTAATTCATCTATACCTACTACATTAATTTTTACTTTTACGTCTCTTAAATAAAAAATCTTTTCATCTAGATGCTCAATATCTAAATTATCAATTATCCCTTGTGCTCCCCTATCGCCAATAGTCCATATATCCCCAACTTTTAATTGATTAACCCCATTTTTAATTAAGAGGGATCTAAAATCGTCTTGAGTAGCATTATCAAATAAAAAATTCCCATTAATTTTTATTCCTTGAGCTGGAAAATTACTTTTTAGCGCATCCTCCTCAGGAATATTATCCCCTCTAAAGCAAGCTATCCTAGATCTTTGAGAGGAGGAGAATCCTCCATAAATAAAAAATTTGAAATCATTTAAATTTTCAAAATCTTTTAAAATCTCTTCGCAAACATAGGTTGAATTAAACCCAGTCCAATAAGTTTCCCAGTGTTTGTAAGCTAAGTTAGCAATATTTATTAATTCCTCAGTTTCTTTTTTGTAGTTTGAATTTATTAAGATTTCTTTTAAGTCAATCATTTAGCCTTCTAAAAAAATTATATCTTTTGCTTCTGATTGTTTTATCAAAGCCCAAGGTAATTCAGTTCCAATTTGATTTTCAAGTAGAACAAGCCATTTACCCTCTTTATTAAAATTAATGATTGATCTTAACTCTTTATTTCTATTAATGTTGATACTTGCAGAAGAGACAATGCTTCCTAAATATCCTGAACCCATTCCTAATACTCCTCCAATGAGAGATTCCCCGATGTTATTTAAACCAAGAAAGCTGAAGGTAGATAAATTTGTCATATTAGAAAAAGCTATTCCTGCTATAAACCCAAACGGCATTAGCCATCTGCTCATATCTTTTTGCCTGATCTTCCTATCAAGTTTAGGATTTAAGATTCTTATATCTTCAAAATTTTGAGATTTGAATAAGATATTTGCTTTCGCATTTAGCAATTCTGTTTCGTCTGATGATATTTTCTCACTTATTGGTGGGATCAAAATAGCTTCAGAGAGCATTACTGATTTTTCGTTGAAAACATCAAATAGCTGGATACATTTATTAATGTCTTCAAATATCACAATACTTTTAGTCAAATTTCAATCCTCAAATGTTTGTGTGTTATTCAAATTAATAAAATAAGATACATACACTATAGATTAAGTTAAAGTAAAAGATTAAAGAACCAATCTTAAATGACAAAAGTTCTCATTACAGATCCAATTGATCAAAAAGGAATCGATATTCTTTCACAAGTTGCTCAGGTTGATCAGAAGATAGGGATCTCAGACTCTGAGTTAGCTTCCATTATTGAAGATTATGATGCCTTAATGATTCGCTCTGGTACTCAAGTGACCGAAGAAATTATTAACTCTTCAAGTAAACTGAGAATCATTGGGAGAGCAGGAGTTGGAGTCGATAATGTAGATGTTAAGGCTGCTACGCAAAAAGGAGTCCTTGTTGTTAATTCTCCAGGGGGTAACACAATAGCAGCGGCTGAACATACTATAGCTATGATGTTGGCCTTATCTAGGCATATTCCAATTGCTAATAGTAGTACTTTGTTAGGTAAATGGGAGAGAAAGAAATTCGTTGGGAATGAGCTTTATAAGAAAAAATTAGGTGTAGTAGGTTTAGGGAAAATTGGTGCTCATGTAGCAAAAGTTGCTAATGCATTAGGGATGGAAGTTTGCGGATATGATCCATTTGTTTCAACTGAAAGAGCTCAACAAATCCAAGTTAAACTATCTGATCTAGAAGATTTATTCCAACAATCCGATTATGTAACTTTGCATTTACCTCGCACACCAGAGACAGAGAATTTAGTCAATATGGATGTGCTTAAAAATATGAAAAGTAGCGCAAAATTAATTAATTGTGCTCGAGGAGGCTTGATTGATGAAGAGGCATTAGCACAAGCTTTAAATCAATCATTGATTGCAGGTGCTGCAATAGATGTCTTTTCTAAAGAACCTTTGGAATCTAATTCACCACTTTTGAAGGTTGAAAAGAATCTTATTCTTACCCCCCACTTAGGGGCATCTACTCGGGAAGCACAAGAAAATGTAGCTGTTGATGTTGCGGAACAAATAAGGGATGTCTTGCTTGGTTTATCTGCTAGAACTGCAGTAAATATTCCAGGTTTGAGCCCTGATATTATGGATAGTCTGAAACCTCATTTGCAGTTAGCTGAAACCATGGGTCTGCTTATAAGCCAGCTTTCAGGTGGACAGATACAGAAACTAGAAGTAAAGCTTCAAGGTGAATTTGTTCAACATCCTTCTCAGCCATTAATAATAGCTAGTCTAAAAGGCCTTCTAAGTAAAGCTTTGGGAGATAGGATTAATTATGTGAATGCTTCGCTAGAAGCAGATTCAAGAGGTATTTCAGTAGTCGAGAATAAAGATGAGGCAAGACCTGAATTTGCTAGTGGTTCGCTTCAGTTAACCACTTATGGAGATAACGGCGACCATAGCGTAGCGGGAAGCATTTTTGCTGATGGGGAATTAAGAATTATTAGTATTGATCAATACCCAGTTAATGTATCACCAAGCAGATATATGTTGGTTACTAGGCACAGGGATATGCCTGGTATTATTGGCAAGCTGGGGTCTTTATTAGGTAGCAATAATGTAAATATTGCCTCAATGCAAGTTGGGCGCAAAATTGTAAGAGGGGAAGCTGTTATGGTTCTAAGTATTGATGATCCAATACCTAATAAGTTGCTTGATACCATTATTGAAGTGGATGGGATTACCAACGCTAATCCAGTTACTCTATGAAGTGGCTTTAACTAGTTAATGGAAACTAAAGATTGGTATAAACTAACTTTTCTGATAGAAAGTGATTCTGAAGAAATTATTATTTGGAAATTAAATGAGCTGGGAATATTTAGTTTTTCATTTGAATATTTAATTAAAAATGAAAATAAAAAAGAAGTTAATATATGGCTTCCAATTGATGATTGGGATGAGAGTTCTAGAAGTAGTTTTGAAAAAATAATTATCAAACTTTTAAACATTAATCCCCCTAAGAATAAATTTTTTGAATGGAGTATTATCAAAGAGGAGGATTGGTTAACAAGTTGGAAGAAATATTGGGCTCCTGAATTAGTAGGAAATCATTTTTTAATATTGCCTTGTTGGATAAATCTAAATAAAAAATTTAAAGATAAACAAATCATAAAAATTGATCCCGGAGCAGCTTTTGGTACAGGAAGTCACCCTTCAACTTATCTTTGCTTGGAAAAAATGGAGAATATTTTATTTTCTGATAAAAAGGTATTAGATATTGGGAGCGGTAGCGGGATTTTGAGTGTCGCCGCAAGATTACTTGGTGCTAAAGAGGTTTGTGCCGTGGATAATGATTATTTAGCTATAAATTCAACAAAATCTAATTTCCAACTAAATTTCGGTAATTTAAACAAATTAAATACATATTTGGGATCTTTTAATGAGGTAATTTTAAAAAATCAACTCGAAAAATTTGATTTTGTTTTATGCAATATTCTTGCTGAAGTAATAAAAGGAATGATTCCAAATATCTATAAGTGCTTGAGAAACAATGGGGAAGTCATTTTCAGTGGAATTCTGAATTCACAAAAGGATGAAATTATAAAAATATTAATTCAGCATGACTTGAAATTATTGGATGTATCAACTAGAAAAGATTGGGCATGCATTTCTGCGCAAAAAGCCAGCAATTCAACCTAAGTATAAGTTTTTCTTATAGATACTCTTTCATACATTTTATTGTGTCATTTTTTACTTCAAAATCTCACATATCGACCTAATCGATGTTAAAAATGTATTTGATAGGTATTAATTACCAACAATTTTTTATTTAAATGGCTTCTTACAAAGTTACTCTCATCAGCGAGGGTGAAGGTCTCAATTCAACTATTGAAGTACCTGATGACCAATACATCCTCGATGCGGCTGAAGAACAAGGTATCGACCTTCCTTATTCCTGCAGAGCTGGTGCATGTTCAACATGTGCTGGAAAAGTTACTTCAGGTAGTGTTGATCAGTCTGATCAAAGTTTCTTGGATGACGACCAACTAGAAGCTGGTTTTGTTCTTACTTGTGTTGCTTATCCAACATCTGACGTAACAATTACAACTCATGCTGAGGAAGAATTGTACTAATTATAAAAATTTAACTTTTCTAAGTTGATTATTGATAATTTCTCTGCCACCCTCTATGAAGGTGGCTTTTTTTTTTGTGAATGGATAAATTTGAATTTTTCAAGACTGGCAGTGTTCAATCAAGTTATGGTGGTCAGTACAGTTATAAGGTAATTGGCCCATGTTGCAGACTTTATGATAGGGAAGAGTTACCATGGCCCTGCTCTAGGCTTGCTTGGAGAAGTAAGGAGCCTAGTTGGAGAAGAATAGGGTCTAGGTTCGTTGCTGATATGGCTTCAAGAAAATGTCCATCTTACTCAGTTCAGATTTTGGAGCCTGGATCAAAACCTGTTGAGACAGTAATAACTCTTTTTTCAAAGAAATTTTCTTCTGATATACAAGAATGGTGGTATAGCAAAAAACCAGGCTCAAAAGAACCTGGTAATATCTTCCCTTCTGAAATAGGTTAGCTTTAAATATTATGCTTTTGGCTTTGGTGGCATGTAACCTTTTAAGCCAGTGCATTCAAGACTATCAATTGTATTAACTCCAGTTTGTGAGTTAGTTCCACTAGCTCTTTCACATAATGATTTTCTCTGAGAAAGATCAAGATTTGCATCTGTAAAGTCTGCCCCATCAATAATTGCCCCATCAAAAACACTTTTCATTAGCTCGCCATTGGTAAGATTTGCATCTGTAAAATCGGCATTATCAAAGCGTGTTGCATATGCAATAAGGTCAGTCATATTGGCTCCTTTAAAACTAGAGTTTTTTGCAGTCGTCACACTCATATATGCACCTTGAAGATTAGCTTCTCCTAAATCTTGATTAGATAAATCATATTTAACATATTCAGTATTATGAAGGTCAGCACCGTGAAGATCATCTTTTAGAACGTCAACTGATGAAGGATCACTAGGATAGAGTGCATTTGCAGATATTGGATTAATAAGTAACCCAATAATTAATGGAAGAAAAATAAATAGTCTTTTACAAGACTTATGTAGTGATGAAAAAATAGAGACCATTTCGATCGACATCAAATAGAAAAACCTAAGACTATTATTTCATGGGTTGGTCATTTACAACGCTCCTGCTAACGAACTGTTGCAGTTTATTTTATTTCTGCCGTTAGAAAATCTTTGGCAAGGTAAGTATTTGGAAAAACTTTTTGAGCCTCTTTAAGCAAATCGCTTGGAGTAATTGCGTTTTTATTAGTATATCTTGGACTTAAATGAGTAATAATTAATTTTTTTGTGTTAGATAATAATGCTGTTTTGGCAGCCATGATTGTTGTGGAATGTAATTTTTCGTATGCCATACTTTCATCCTCCACTGAAAAAGTCGATTCATGTACGAGTAAATCGGCATTTTTTGATAGTGAAACAGCTGATTCGCTAAACACTGTATCTGTGCAATAAACAAAACTTTCACCTTTTCTAGGAGGTCCACAGAATTCTTTCCCATCGAATGTCCTACCATCCGGTAATACGACTTTTTTACCTTGTTGCAGTTCTGAATAAATTGGTCCAGGTGCTATTTTTAGAGACTCTGCTTTTTTGATATCAAATATACCTGGTTTATCTTTTTCACTCACCCTATAACCATAAGCAGGTATTTTATGTTTAAGGCAGGCACAATTTACTTTTATTTTGTTGTTTTCAAATAGGATTTTATTTTCTGATGCAAAATTTTCAACTTCCACAAAATTTAATGGAAAAGACAATTTGCAAAAACTACTTTTAAGTGATGAATTTATAAAACTTCGCAACCCTGAGGGACCGTAAATTTGAATACCCTCACTATTTCCTGATAAACCTAAGGTAGCTAAAAGTCCAGGCAAACCATAAATATGATCGCCATGCATAT
This sequence comes from Prochlorococcus sp. AG-436-D21, assembly GCA_003212655.1. Classification (GTDB taxonomy): domain Bacteria; phylum Cyanobacteriota; class Cyanobacteriia; order PCC-6307; family Cyanobiaceae; genus Prochlorococcus_A. The sequence continues at coordinate 19,169 of QCPF01000006.1, forward strand.
GAGTAATAAATATTTTCTTGATTTGTGAAGATTTAATATTGCTTTTCATTATTTGATGTTGCGTTCCTTCTCCGCAATCAAAAAGCCAAACTTCTGATGACTGTGATAATTTAAGTGCTAGGGAAGAAACATTTCTCGTTAAGGATGGGACACCTGAGCTTGTTCCTAAGAAGGTGATATTCACTTATTTATGATATTTTTATTGTTATATCTGGATTAAATTTAGACTTTTAGTCAAACTTAGGCAAATTAAGCATTTGTTTTTAAACAAAGTGATACTTAAATTTAAAAATAACTATAGAAAATGTTGCCTGATAAGTATTTTATTTATTTGTATTTTTCAAAGTGAAAGTGTTTTTGCATCCAGAGAACCAATCATTAGAGTTTTGATATCAAAAAATAACAATTTAAGGATCAGATCAGATAGATCAATTCCTTTAACAATAGAGGGTAAATTTTTTTCACGCAAAAGAATAAAAGGTCTAACTTTGAAAAATGAGAAAAATAAAAAAATTTTATATTTTGATAGAAATAAACAAAAAAAATATGACTTAAAAAGTAATCAAAAATTTCAAGTGAGTTCTTCCGATGGAAGAGGTATTTGGGTAGGTCAGAAGAGATTTGCTGGTAAGCTTAATCTCTTTGTACTTGATTCTGAAATATTGGTAGTAAATGTTTTAGGAATAGAAAAATACCTTAATAGCGTAGTGGGTTCAGAAATGCCAACAAAATGGCCTATTGAAGCATTAAAGGCACAAGCAATTGCCTCGAGAACTTATGCTTTAAAGCAAAAGGGAAATAATTTATTTGATATAGATTCAACTCAGAAAAATCAAGTCTATAATGGCTTGGAATCAAGAACTTATAAAACTATCAGAGCCGTTAAAAGTACAAGATCTTTGGTTTTAACTTATAAAAATAAATTAATTAATGCTTTGTTTCATAGCAGCTCAGGTGGAATGACAGAAAATAGTCAAGATGTTTGGAAAAATAAATATCCATATTTATCAAGTGTGAAAGATTTTGATAAAAATAATCCAAAATTTAGATGGCAAAAAAAAATTTCGAGTAATGAATTAATAAATTTATTTCCAAAGATTGGAGGTTTAAAAAATATAGAGATTCTAGATATTACTAGTACAGGGAGGGTAAAAAATATAAAACTTATTGGGGCTTATGGTTCTGATCAAATATCTGGGGTAGATTTTAGAAAAAGAGTAGGCCTGAGCAGTAATTTTATCAGATTTAAATTTTTTGAGGAAGAATTAAACAACAATACTCCTCAAAAGAAAGGTTTGATAGTTTTTGGACAAGGATCAGGTCATGGAGTCGGAATGAGTCAGTGGGGGGCTAAATATCTGGCGTCTAGAGGCCAAAAAGCTGAAAGAATATTAAAGCATTTTTATAAGGGTGTGCAGGTTAAACCTTTTAGAAAAGATTACCTATAGAAGTTATTTAGCATTAAGGACTAATTTTGGATTTATATTAGATTGCTCTTCATTTAAGAAACCTATCCCAAGTAGTATTTGTTTTTTATCTATTACTTTTATGGGTTTTTTGTAGTCAAAAGATTTATTTTCCTGAAAGTAATTAATATCAACTCTAATTGCTCTTCCTGTTTGCCAAAAATTGATTTGTTCTTCGGTACTTAAGACAAATGATGAAATGTGATTAAGAGCAGAAATTGTTGGAATAATGAAATTTTTCGAGTTTTTTTTATCTTTTTCGATATCAGATATTTTTATCGAGTTTTGTTCATCAAAGCCACAAGCTGAAATTCTTTTTAGCTGTAGAAGGCAACCCTCGGAATTAAGAATTTCTCCTAAATCTCTTGCAATTGCTCTTATGTATGTGCCAGCTGAACATTTAACTTTTATTTCTAATATTCCGTTTATTTGGTCCCATTTCATTAAAGTAAGTTCGTCTATTTTTACTTCTCTTGGTGCTAATTCAAAAACTTCATTCCTGAAAGATTTTTTATAAGCCCTCTCACCATTGATGTGCACACTAGATACTTTCGGCGGAATTTGTTTAATAATTCCCCTAAATCTATTTAAGTATTGATCTAATTTTTCATCACTGATTTTAGGCCAACTTTTTTGATTAATTATTTCTCCGTGAATATCATCAGTGTTAGTTCTTATCCCTAATTTAATTTGTCCTATGTAAGTTTTACCCTGAGGTAGATATTGAATAAATCTTGTTGCACTGCCTATCGCGATTGGTAATATTCCTATAACTTCTGGGTCAAGAGTTCCTGTGTGACCGACCTTTTTTGTATTTAGTAACTTCCTTATTTGTTTAACACAATCATGTGAAGTACATCCTTTATCTTTATTAATTACTAAGAATCCATCTTTAGTTTCCATTTTTAATATTAAGAATACTTTGAGAAAGATTTATAACCATCCTATGATTTTGATATTGGAAATTTAGAGAAAGAAATTGAAAAACAATAATTTTATTTTAAAAGAGTTTTTAGACAATGCTTTTAATTTGAAATCACATTTAATGGAATACTTATCTATTAGAGAATGTGATTTAGATGGATTCCTTGCAAATGCAAAGATGAATTTGGCAAATTCACATCCTGGAGATGCTTTGAATGATGTTTCGGATTTTTATACTGAAATAGTTGGAGATCGGCATGTAGCTGATTTAGCTGCTTGGCATCTCACGAGTAGAGAATACATCGCTGATACTTTAAAACTTCAGCAGAGATTTTCTAGAGATTTGGTTTTAGATTTTGGAGGAGGAATTGGAACGCATGCCTTAGCTAACGCTATGTCTTCAAAAGTTGAGCATGTTTTTTTTGTAGATATTAATGAGACAAATAGAAACTTTGTTGAATACAGGGCGAAGAAATTAGGAGTCGAAAAAAAACTTACTTTTTGCAAGACAATTCAAGATACACAAATATCTAAATTTGATACGATAATTTGCCTTGATGTTTTGGAACATCTTGCTGATCCAGCTTCACAAATTGAGATTTTCAATGAGTTTATGGATCCTAATTCTATTGCTTTATTTAATTGGTATTTTTTCAAAGGAGAAAAAAATGAATATCCGTTTCATATCGACGACATTCAAATTGTTGAAAAATTTTTTGAGACTCTTCAATCAAATTTTTTAGAAGTTTTTCATCCTATTCTTATAACTACAAGAGCTTATAAGAAAATTAGATAACTATATTAACTCTTTTTCTATTTCTTAAATTTCTTTTAATGCTTTCGAAACTTACGGTTCCTTCTTTGAGTGCAAAAAGGGTGTCATCTTTACCTTTTCCGACATTGATACCAGGCAAAAAGGATGTACCTCTTTGGCGAATTAAAATTGATCCAGCAGTTACTTTTTCTCCGCCATAAGCTTTCACACCTAATCTTTTGGAATTTGAATCTCTTCCGTTTCTAGTAGAACCTGTTCCTTTTTTATGTGCCATTAGAATTGTTTAATTTGTAGATTTTTCGGATTTTGGTTTAGTTTCCTTTTTGACAGTTTCCTTTTTAGAAGAAGACTTAGGAGCGCTTTTACCTATTGTAATAGATTTTACCATAACTCTTGTAAGTTCTTGTCTGTGTCCCATCTTCCTTCTTGTCTTTTTTTTCGGACGCATCTTGTAAACAAGAATCTTCTTATCTCTTTTATGAGAGACCACTTCTAATTCAATTTTGGCGTCTTTAACGTAAGGTTTACCAACATTTATTGCGTCTTTATCCTTCAAAAGTAAAACTTTTTCAAGTGTTATCTTGTCTTTCTCTTTTGCATTTAACCTATCTATGTCATAGTATCTGTTAACTTCGAACCAAAATTGTTGACCAGAAGTTTCTGCTATCGCGTACAATTCATTACTTTTTGGAGAATTGTTTGAGGAGTTTTTAGTGTTTGTCATATCTTAAAGACGCTTTCAGGCTCAAATTGATAATTTGATTTAGCCAAATAAGCAATCATAGTGGTTTGTTTATTTTCTTATTTTGTAGTGTAATAAGTCAAGGGTTTGATTTAAATCTTTCATATCGATTCAAGAGCTTTAACAATGGCAGCAAGAAAAACATACATTTTAAAACTCTATGTTGCTGGAAATACTCCCAACTCTATGAGAGCTTTAAATACCTTAAGAGAAATTTTAGAAAATGAATTCAAAGGAGTTTATGCTTTGAAGGTTATTGATGTACTAAAGCAACCACAACTTGCTGAGGAAGATAAGATTTTAGCCACTCCAACTTTATCTAAAATTTTACCGCCACCAGTGAGAAAAATAATAGGCGATCTCTCAGATAGAGAGAAAGTTTTAATTGGTCTAGATCTACTTTTTGATGAATTATCTGAAACTGAATATAGTAGAGAGTAAGTAATATATTTGAAACTTTTATAATTAAAGATAAATTCAAAATTTATTTTACTTTTGTTTAATTAGTTCAAAACTATGAATGATAAGAAATTTGGTAAATCAAATAAAATGCAAGTTCAAAAATTACCAACTGGAATAGAAGGCTTTGATGATGTTTGTAGGGGTGGGTTGCCTGTTTCTCGAAGTACACTCGTTAGTGGTACTTCAGGAACTGGTAAAACTGTTTTTTCACTACAATATTTACACCATGGAATTTGTAACTTTGATGAGCCTGGAATCTTTGTCACATTTGAAGAATCACCTCTAGATATAATTAGAAATGCCGCAAGTTTTGGTTGGGATTTACAAGAATTAATTGATCAAAATAAACTTTTTATTTTGGATGCTTCTCCTGACCCTGATGGTCAGGATGTTGCGGGTAATTTTGACTTGTCTGGTCTTATTGAGAGAATTAGTTATGCAATTAGAAAATATAAAGCTAAAAGAGTAGCAATTGATTCAATAACTGCGGTCTTTCAACAGTACGATGCTATTTATGTCGTTAGACGAGAAATATTTAGACTCATAGCAAGATTAAAAGAGATAGGTGTGACTACAGTTATGACTACAGAAAGGGTTGATGATTACGGCCCAATTGCTAGATATGGAGTAGAAGAATTTGTATCTGATAATGTTGTCTTATTAAGAAATGTTCTTGAGTCAGAGAAGAGAAGACGAACTTTAGAAGTTTTGAAGTTAAGAGGTACTGTACATATGAAAGGTGAATATCCATTTACTATGGGAGGAGATGGAATAAGCGTTTTTGCACTAGGAGCAATGAGATTAACACAGAGATCCTCAAATATTAGGATTAGCTCTGGAGTTAAAGATCTTGATGATATGTGTGGTGGAGGATATTTTCAAGATTCCATAATTCTTGCCACTGGAGCTACTGGTACAGGCAAAACAATGCTTGTATCAAAATTTGTTGAAGATGCTTATAACAATAATGAAAGAGCAATACTTTTTGCATATGAAGAATCTAGGGCTCAATTGCTTAGGAATGCGACTAGCTGGGGAATAGATTTTGAAAAAATGGAAAGTGATGGGTTACTGAAAATTATTTGTGCATATCCTGAATCAACTGGTTTAGAAGATCACTTGCAAATTATAAAAACACAAATCAATCAATTTAAACCAAAAAGAATGGCAATCGATTCTCTTTCTGCATTAGCCAGAGGTGTAAGTTTGAACGCTTTTAGACAGTTTGTTATCGCTGTTACCGGTTATACAAAACAAGAGGAGATAGCAGGCTTTTTTACTAATACTGCAGAAGAATTTATGGGGAGTCATTCTATAACTGATTCTCATATTTCTACAATTACAGATACCATATTGTTGCTTCAATATGTAGAAATAAAAGGTGAGATGGCTCGAGCTTTAAATGTTTTTAAAATGCGGGGATCATGGCATGATAAACGAATAAGAGAATTTATCATTACAAATAATGGTCCGGAAATAAAAGATTCTTTTTCTAATTTTGAACAAATATTTAGTGGTGCACCTCATAGAATTGTGCCTGATCAAAATGTTCAAAATATTTTTAAGGGATTAGAAAAGGATTAGATAATTTCTTTAATTTCAGAACCTGAAAAAGATTCTGAATTATTAATAGCTTTTGTCAATAATTCATCTTTATCAGATTGTGCTAATGCTAAATCAAACCAGAAAGTTGTTCCTACACCTAATTCACTAGCCATACGAATCTCCCCACCATGTTTTTCAATTATTCCCCGCACTATAGATAAACCTAAACCAGTACCTTGCTCAGTATGAACGGAATTCTCTACTCTATAAAAACGATCAAATATCTTTTCTTGATCAGCCTGAGAAATTCCTGAGCCAGTATCAGCAATTTCAATTCTTACTTTTGGTAGTGGTGAAACTAATTCACATTGAGGGGCTGCATCATTTTTAATACTTGGAGGGAATGCAGGACAGGAATCTGGCCAAGTATAAGCCCTAATAGTTAGGGAGCTATTCTTTGGGCTAAATTTCAATCCATTACCCAGCAAATTATCAAAAACCTGTAGAAGCAAATCAAAATTTCCAAGAATTGGAGGAATAGTTTCCTCTATTTCATGAGCTAATGAAACATTTTTTTCTATAGCATTGAGTCTATAATTTCTAAGAGTCTGCTCTATTGCTGGTTTTATGTCTATTTGCTCTAGCTGAACAATTTTCCCAGACTCCAATCTTGATAAATCTAGTACATCATTTACAAGTCTTGTTAACCTATCAGTCTCTGAATTTGCAATGCCCAAAAATTCTATTTGTTCTTCATCCGAAAGCTGATCTTTTAAATCATGTAAAGTCTCTACGTAACTTTTGATATTAAAAAGAGGTGTCCTTAATTCGTGCGAGACGTTACTAATAAATCTATTTTGTGCAGCGTTAAGTTCAACTTCTCTAGTTAAATCTTGGATTGTTACGGCAATTCCTTTTAATTCAACTTTATTTGTATCTAAAACCGATTGTAATACGATTCTTAAGGTTCTTGCTGGTTCTCCTAAACTGAATCTTAAATCGTCCTTTTCTTTTTCCCTGTTTAAAATAGATTCTATATTTGTATGTAAGTCATTAGATAAAATCTCGGGTATTTCATTTAGAAAATGTTTACCCTCTAGGAATCTTCCTTCCCAACGAAATAATCTCTTTGCTGTTGGATTAGTAAGTACAATCTTGCCTTGTGAGTCTAATAATATGGCCCCATCAGCCATTGTAGCTATTAGGGATTGCTGTTTAATTTGTGCCGCTTTTAGTTCTTCTATATTAGCTTCGTCATAATTTTCTAACTGTGTCGCCATTCGGTTAAATCCATTTAAGAGTTCTCCTAGATCACCCGTCATAGGTAAAGAAATTCTGGACTTAAAATTTCCTCTTGAAATTTCTCTAACACCTCTTACTAACTCTCTGACGGGTCTCGTTATTGTTAGTGCATTGAATACCGCTCCAAGTATTACTAAAACCCAAATGGAGATAAAAACTGCAATGGTTACTTCTCTAGTTAAGGCAGCACTGGCAAGTGCTTTTTTATTAGGGGTAACTCCCAAAGCTAAAGTTCCAAGATATTTGCCTTTCCACAACATTGGTACAAATACATCTGTTACTTGACCCTGAGGCGTCGCATGCTGCCTCACCAAAGGGAATTGCGGTCTCTTCTTTAATTCCGAGGGCAATTTTAATCTTCGAGTGAGCTGAAACTGACTATCAGAGCTCGTCGGTGTTGCACTGATCGGTATCCCAAGTTGAACAATATCTTCAGCATCAGTAAAGAATATATAACGCAGGTTTCGGCTTGATCTCCAAAACTTTTCAGCTACATTTGAAATTTCTTTTTTTTGGTTATTAGCTACTAATTCTGTAACATTCCCAGATAACAATAAGCCAAGATCTCGAGCATATCTAGTATCGTTCATTCCTGCATCTCTTTGAATACTATTTAAAGCAAAAAAAGTTATTCCTGTCATTAAGAGGCTTACGACAAGAGTTGCAATAGCTAATAACTTTGTTCTTAAACTGAATCCACTCCACCAAGCTATTAGTCCATTAATCCAATAGTTATTATTTATATTTTCATTATCAGTGATTTTGTATTTTCTACTATCTCCATTATTGGTATCAACCATGAGCTTAATTCTCCTTAGAAAAGTTTTTTCTTACTTGATGTCCTATATCATTTCTAAAGTAAATACCCTCGAAATGAATTTCTTTTAAATTCTTGTATGCTTTTTCAAAAACCATATCGAAATCTTTATCTTGACAGACAATACTTAAGACCCTTCCTCCATCAGTTAATAATTTCCCATTTTTACTTAAAGAAGTACCTGAGTCGAAAATTTGACAATGATTTGAGTCAATCTTACCTATATTTATTTGAAAGCCAGTTTTATATTCGTGAGGATAACCTTTGGAGGTAGCTATTACACAACCGCTGACTTTATCAGAAATATTAATTTTTTCATCACCAGATAAATTTCCCATTGAGCATTTTTCTAAAAGCATTACAAAATTCTGATCCATTAAAGGCATTATTGTTTGGCATTCTGGATCGCCAAATCTGCAATTATATTCTATAACTTTAGGCCCAGATTTTGTGATCATTAACCCAAAGTAAATTACGCCTTTATAGTCAATATTTCTTTTATTAAGTTCATTTATTGTAGGTTCAATTATCTCTTTAATGATTTTATCAAGGTAATCTTTTGTTAATAATGGAGCAGGAGAATATGCCCCCATACCTCCAGTATTTGGGCCTCTATCTTTTTCGTTAAGTCGTTTGTGATCTTGGGCGGTTGGAAGTAATATATATTTCTCTCCATCACATAAAGCAAAAACTGAAACTTCCGGCCCTTGAATTTTTTCTTCTAGAACCACTACATTTCCAGAGTTTCCAAATCTACCATTAAAAATTGATTCTGCTGCTTTAAAACATTCATCTGTTGAATTAGGAATAAAAACACCTTTACCTGAAGCAAGACCATCAGCTTTTACTACCAGTGGTATTGATGATGAATAGATAATTTTTTTGGCTTCTTCTAAAGAATTGACTTTCCAAAAGTTGGCAGTTGGAATATTTGCGGCCTGCATAAATTCCTTTGCCCAAGATTTGCTGAATTCTAATTTTGCACCATCTTTATTAGGGCCAAATACTTTAAAATCTTTTTTACGAAGAAAATCAGCTAATCCATCTGCTAGAGGTATTTCTGGCCCGATTACAACTAAATCTATTTTAAGAAAATCAAGCTTTTCTACTAGTCCATTTTTATTTTTTATATCAATTTTTATTCTTTTACATTTATTTATTCTTTCTGAACCACCGTTGCCAGGTATTAAATAAACTTTTTTAACTAATTCATTTTTTTGGATAGCCCAAGCCAAAGAGTTTTCTCTTCCCCCATTGCCAATTATTAAAATATTTTCTAATCTAATAGAGCTCCTAGAACTTGGTGGATGTATTCCCATATATTTGTTTTTTAAGGTTATGAGGTTTCGATGAATAATCAGTTAAAATGAAAATAAAATCATTTGAAGTTGATCTCTAATAATTATGTTAATTACAAAAAGTAATTTAGTAATCATAATCAGGTTTTAAATTAATGAAGAATAAATATGAGCTGATTTATGAAGGCAAAGCAAAAAAAGTATTTAGGCATAATGATATAGACAGAGTAAAAATTGAGTTCAAGGATGATGCTACAGCTTTTAATGCATTGAAAAAAGAAAAATTTGAAGGTAAAGGCAAACTTAATTGCTTAATAAGTGCAAGAATCTTTGAGATTCTCATTAATAAGAATATTCCTACTCATTTTATTGAACTTGAAAATGAAAATACAATGATCGCAAAAAAAATAAAAGTAATTCCACTAGAAATTGTCCTTAGAAATACTGCTTATGGTTCTTTGTGCAAACAGACTACTATTAAACCAGGAACTTCCCTCGCAAAACCATTAATTGATATCTATCTTAAAAATGATGAACTTAACGATCCCCTTATTACAAAAGATAGAATTGAATTAATGAACATATTAAGTTCTGATGATTTAGAGTTAATAATTAATTTAACTTTAAAAATTAACGTAATCTTGAAAAGTTTTTTTAAAAATATTCAACTTCAACTTGTGGATTTCAAGTTGGAATTTGGTTATGATTCTAGAAATAACATTCTTCTCGGTGATGAAATAAGTCCTGATAATTGTAGGTTATGGGATCTTAGCCAAAAAAATGATACAATAATAAGTCTAGACAAAGATAGATTTAGGAATGATTTAGGTGGTCTAATTGAAGCTTATAGTGAAATTCACCGAAGAATTAACGATTTTCATAAACCCTACTGAATTAATAATGAGTTATTTATCTTAGATCAGCAGTACTATGCAAAAATATTTTTTAAAATTTGGGAAGGTTTTAACAAATGTTGCCTGCACCCCCTTGATTTTAATATCAAATAATTCAGAACTGGCAGCTAAGTATTTGCCAAATGAAGTTGATCAATTAATAATTAACTTTGTAAAACCTAATGTTAACAATGATTTTTTTCAAGATATCGATATCAAAGAAAAGGATAAATTGCTTCTTGCGGAAAATAATAATGACATTAATGAAGAAAGTGTTCTTATCTCAGAAATAATTATCGAAGGTTGGGAAAATCATCCGGAAGGCAGAAAACTTGAATTGGCTGCATATGATTCTATGAGTATAAAGCCTGGTAGTATTGTTGATAATCGAATTTTAAATCAAGACCTCAATGCAATATATGCTAGTGGTTGGTTTTCAGGAGTTAAAATAAAGTCTCAAGATGGGCCACTAGGCGTGAGGCTAATAGTAAATGTAGTGCCTAATCCAATTTTGAAAAAAGTTGAACTTAAACCAATAAGCACTGTAATCTCAAATGAATACGTAGATGGTATTTTTAATAATTATTACGGGACAACTCTTAACTTAAATGAATTTCAAAATAAGATAGACATAATAAAAAAACGTTATGAAAAAGAGGGTTATTCTTTAGCTAGAATTAGTGGCCCCGATAGAATCTCTGAGAACGGAGTAGTAACATTAAAAGTTAATGAGGGCATTATATCTGACGTAAAAATAAGATTCGCAGATTCTGATGGTGAATTTGTTATTGATGGAGAACCCAGAAAAGGGAAAACAAAAGACTGGGTCATAAAAAGAGAATTAAAAACACAACCTGGTTCAATATTTAATAGAAAAATTCTAGAGGCTGATATCGGTAGACTATATGCCACATCATTATTTGATGATGTAAAGGTTTCTCTTGGCCCTGATAATTTAAATTCTGGTCAAGTAATAATTTTTTTAGATGTGAGCGAGCAAAGGACAGGATCTTTAACAGGTGGACTAGGGTATAGCAATGGTTCAGGTATCTTTGCAACAATTGGTTTGCAGGAAACAAATGCACTTGGAAGAGCATGGTCCACAAATTTAAACCTAAATTTCGGAGAATATTCAACTACCTATAATTTCTCACTATCTGATCCATGGATTAAAGGAGATAAACATAAAACATCTTTTAGGACAAATATTTTTTTAAGTAGAGATTATCCACAAGAATTTAAAAGTGAAAACAATGGGCAAATATACGCAGTTGATGATACTACTACTTCAACCTCTGATACTTTTTCATCAATTGTTTTAGAAAAAACAGGAGGTGGATTCGCTTTCTCAAGGCCACTTAATGGTGGAGATCCATTTAAGGCCTCTAAATGGAGAGTTCTTGCGGGAATGAATTTTAAGAAAGTAAAGATGATTGATGGTGATGGAAACAAAAAACCTCATGGTGATATGACACCAACAACAGGAAATATAAATGATATTATCTGTATTGGATTTGCTCCAAAAGATGGTTCATGCCCTGAAGAAAATACATTAATTAGTGTTATTGCGAGTACTTCTAGAAATAACTTGAACAATTCCATTAACCCAACTGCTGGAAATAAATTTAGCTTTGGTACCGAACAATTTGTTTCAATGGGAAAAAACTCTCCAACTTTTAATAGAATGAGAGCCTCATATTCATTTTTTATACCAACAAAATTAATAAATTTAACGAAAGCATGTAACTCTAGTAATGCTACTAGTGAAGACTGTCCCCAAGCTATTGGATTTCAATTTAAGGCGGGAACTATTATTGGGGAATTGCCTCCATACGAAGCATTTTGTATGGGAGGAACATCATCTGTTAGAGGTTGGGGATCTTGTGATTTAGCTGTAAGTAGAAGTTTTGTTGAGGGCACAGCAGAATATAGATTCCCTGTTTGGAGAATGATATCAGGAGCTTTATTTGTCGATGCAGGGAGTGATCTAGGCTCTCAAAAGGAAGTTCCTGGAAAACCAGGTAAATTATTGCAGAAATCAGGTTCTGGGTTTTCCCTTGGAGGGGGAGTTGGGGTGAAAACACCAATAGGTCCATTAAGAATAGATATTGCTAGTAAGGACTTTAGTGGAGATTGGAGATACACACTTGGAGTTGGATGGAAGTTTTAAGTGTTTTCTTGGCCTGCTAATTATGATTCTTGTTATACCTTGGCTGGTGTTATCTCCAGAGAAGGTATTGGCCTTCACAGTGGAGAAAAAACGAGAGTTAAAATTTCTTCCTATGAAAAAGAAGGATATTATGTTTCTTTTAAGGATAAACCTAATGAGATTTTTAAGTTAACTCAGGATTTAATTGGAAGTACGATGCTTTGTACTGCGGTTAAATTAGGGGGGAGAAATTTGTATACTATTGAACATTTATTATCTTCAATGGCAGGGTGTGGGTTGAGTTATATACATATTGAGGTCGATGGGAAAGAAATTCCTCTTTTAGATGGATCGGCAATCCAGTGGGTTAGAGATTTTGAAGAGGTAGGGATAAAAAAGGCACCTAAACCAGATAATTTCTTTCGAGAGATTAATAAGTCTATAATTCTAAATAAAGAAGGATCAGTTATAGCAGCAACTCCCTCTGAAAAAATTACAATTATATCCACTATAAATTTTACCTATAAAGCAATTGGAAATCAAACTTTCGTTATTGATTTAAATCCAAAAAGTTTTGTTGAAATGATTGCTCCTGCAAGAACATTTGGTTTTAAAGATCAATTTCAAGAGTTAAGTGAACTTGGATTAATAAAGGGCGGAAGTTTAGAGAATGCCCTTGTTTGTGACGGTGAAAAATGGGTTAATCCACCATTAAGATTTGATAATGAACCAATAAGACATAAAATTTTAGACTTAATTGGGGACTTGGCTTTGGTAGGGTTACCTAAGGCTCAAATTTTAGTTTATAAAGGATCACATTCTTTAAATGCTTTATTGGCCTCATCGCTAAAAAATTAACTTTATCTTTAATTGTTTTGGAAAAGAAATTATCCAGTGAAAATAACCAACTTTCCTCTCAGCAGATACTAGGTTTATTACCTCACAGATATCCTTTTGCTCTTGTGGACAGAGTCATAGATCATATTCCTGGGGAGAGAGCTGTTGCAGTAAAAAATGTAACTATTAATGAGCCTCAATTTCAGGGACACTTTCCTGAAAGGCCCTTGATGCCAGGTGTACTTATTGTTGAATCAATGGCTCAAGTTGGGGGAATTATTGTAACCCAAATGCCTGATCTTCCCAAAGGGCTCTTTGTCTTTGCTGGAATCAATAATGTTAAATTCAGAAAACCTGTTGTACCAGGAGATCAATTGATAATTTCTTGTGAATTATTGAGTATTAAAAGACAAAGATTTGGCAAAGTAAAAGGTGAGGCTCATGTTGATGGGAAGTTGGTTTGTGCTGGAGAATTAATGTTCTCATTAGTCGACTAGGAAAATGGAAAATAATAATACTGAATCAAACTCAAGCTTTAGTGGTGTAAAAGTTCACCCGAACGCTTTTGTTGATCCAAAAGCAGAATTGCATGATGGGGTCATTATCTCTCAAGGAGCTTTTGTGGGACCTAATGCGACAATAGGGAAAGGAACCGAAATAGGACAGAATGCTGTTATTTCTGGAAGAACTCAAATTGGCAGTAACAATAAAATCTTCCCAAATGTTTTTATAGGACTTGACCCCCAAGATCTTAAATACAAAGGGGCCTCAACTGAAGTAATTATTGGAGATAATAATACTTTTAGAGAATGCGTAACGATTAATAAGGCAACTGAAGAAGGAGAAAAAACTATTATTGGTAATAATAATTTGTTAATGGCTTACACCCATATTGGCCATAATTGCGAACTTGGAAATGGGATAGTTTTATCTAATAGCGTTCAAGTTGCAGGCCATGTAAAGGTTGAAGATAAAGCCATTATTGGGGGTTGTTTAGGTATTCATCAATTTGTACACATAGGATATTTAGCAATGATTGGAGGAATGACAAGAGTAGATAGGGATGTTCCTCCTTTTTGTTTAGCAGAAGGGCATCCAGGAAGATTGAGAGGTTTAAATAGGATTGGGATTAAAAGAAGTGGTTTGATGGAAAATAAGGATTTTGATTTGAAACTTTTGCAAAGTACTTGGAATTTCCTTTTTAAATCTAGTGATGCGATTTCAAATTCATTGGAAAAAGCAATGAAAGGAGAATTAGATCTTTCATCTTCAAAATTATGTAGTTTTTTAAAAGAATCAATATCTAAGGAAAGACGCGGACCAATGCCTTTAGTAAATTCATGAATAAAAAAATATTCATAAGTACAGGGGAAGTCTCTGGAGATTTGCACGGAAGTTTATTATCAAAAGCATTATTAGATGAAGCTAAAAAACAATATATAGATTTAGAAATTTGCGGATTAGGTGGTGAAAGGATGAAAAAAGAAGGCGTAAAAATTCTTAAAGATACTACATCCATTAGTGCAATAGGAATTTGGGAGGCTTTACCTCTTATTCTTCCAACAATAATAATTCAAAAAAGATTTTATAAGTTTTTAAAAAAATATCCTCCAGATTGCTTAATTTTGATTGACTATATGGGTCCAAATATAAAAATTGGAACTAAATTAAAAAAATCGAAGACAAAAATTCCAATTTTTTACTATATTGCTCCTCAAGAATGGGCTTGGAGAGTTGGCAATAATACTACAACGAATCTAATAAAATTTTCTGATAAAATTTTTGCGATTTTCAAGAAAGAAGCAGCATTCTACAAAAAGAGGGGCGGAAATGTTTTGTGGGTTGGCCATCCAATGATTGATTTGACAAAAAAACTTCCTCTAAAGAAAGATGCCAGAACTATTTTAAATCTTCGTCCAAATCAAAACATCATACTTTTAATGCCTGCATCAAGACCTCAAGAATTGCGCTATATATTACCTACTTTTATGAAAGCGGCTAAAAAATTACAACAAAAATATCCAAGTTTGGTTGTTTATATTCCCTCTTGTAGGAGTGGTTTTGATGAAATATTCAAAAATGCTTTTAGAAAATATCAAGTTAAAGGACTTGTGATTTCTCAAAAAGATAGTGCAAAATTAAAGCCTTATATTTATTCGCTCACTAAAATTGCTCTTTGTAAATCTGGGACAGTCAATATGGAATTAGCTTTATATGGAATTCCACAGATTGTTGGTTACAGAGTAAGTAGGGTAACTGCTTTTATCGCTAAAAAAATTCTCAATTTCAAAGTAAAATTTATTTCCCCTGTAAATTTGTTAGTTAATAAATTAATAATCCCTGAGTTTGTACAAAAGGAGTTTGATGAAAAGAAAATTTTCTATAAATCTTGTAGGATTCTTGAGGGGAAATCAGAAAAAATAAAAATAAAAAAAGGTTATGCTTTTTTAAAAAAAGAATTAGGTGAAGAGGGCGTAGTCCAGAGAGCTGCAAAAGAGATTATTAATTCTATTATTTGAACTTTATAATAAAAATATGAAATATTTTATACCTTTAATAATTGCTCTTTCAATATTTATCAACCCTGTAAACGCTTTTGCAGATGAATTGATTCTTGCAGGTGGTTGTTTTTGGTGTTTAGAACATGATTTAGAGTCATTAAGGGGGATAAATTTTGTACAAAGTGGCTATTCAGGTGGAGATTTACTAAATCCTAACTACGAAAATCATGAAGGACATCAGGAAGTGGTTTTGGTGGACTATGATTCCCAATTGGTAACTTTACCCGAGATTCTTAGGCTCTATTTTAGGAATATCGATCCTTTAGACGGCAAGGGTCAATTTTGTGATCGTGGAAATTCTTACAGGCCAGTGATCTTTTTCAAGGATGAAACGGAGGAAAGTGATGCAAAAAATGCAATTCTTTTGGCCTCTAATGAATTGCGAGTGCCATTAGAAAAAATATCTGTAGAACTAAAATCAAAAGGTAAATTTTGGTTGGCTGAAGAATATCATCAGGATTTTGCTGAGAGAAATGAATTAAAATATAAGTTCTATAGATTCTCATGTGGGAGAGATCAGAGATTGGATAAATTATGGGGGGATAACGCTAGATCAATAAATCTTTGGACTGAAAGATTTTAAATATAGTTATTTATTTTTAATCCATTGAACAAGAGTTTTAACTCCAAAACCGGTTGCTCCTGATGGGTTTATTCCCTTATTTTTATCAGTCCAACAAGTCCCAGCAATATCAATATGAGCCCATTTAATCTCTTTATCAAAGAATTCCTCTAAAAACAAAGCAGCAGTTATTGACCCACCTGCTCTAGGACCTGTATTTTTCATGTCAGCTATATGAGACTTTAACCCTTCTTTATAAGATTTTTGTAAAGGCATTTGCCATAATTCTTCTCCAGACTGGGCTGATGCAGCTTTTAGATCATTTGCAAGATCATCATTATTACTCCAGAATCCAGCTACATCATTCCCTAATGCAACAACAATAGCACCTGTTAAAGTGGCGAGATCTATTATTGAATCCGGTTTTAAATTTGATGCGTAAGTTAAAGCATCAGCTAATGTGAGTCTACCCTCTGCATCAGTGTTATTTATTTCAATTGTCTTACCATTAGATGCTTTAACTACATCCCCAGGATGTACTGCAGATCCATTTATCATGTTTTCGCAAGATGCCACAATAAAATGAATTTCTAATCCCTTTGGTTTAATTGCTCCAAGTGCTTTTGCAGCTCCTAAAACTGCAGCGCTTCCGCCCATATCATATTTCATCATTTCAATTTGAGAGGCTCCCACTTTCAGATTGTATCCTCCAGAATCAAAGGTTAAACCCTTCCCAACAAGCGCAATCTTTTCTTTTATAGGCCCCTCTGACTTTAAAGTAAGATGTATAAATTTAGGATCTAGATCAGATCCTTTTGCTACAGCTAAATATGCACCCATCCCTAAATCTTCACAATCTTTTGCCTCTAAAATTTTTACTCTCAAACCATGATCTTTAGCTATTTGAGAAGCTTGTATAGACATTTCCTGAGGAGTAAGGCTATTTGGAGGCGCGGCTACAAGTCTTCTTGCTAGTTCTACACCTTCACATATTTGTGCTGTCTCTTCAAAGCTAATATTCTCAAATTTTTTCAAATTCAAAAACTCTATTTCTTTAAGAACTTTCTTTTCATCTTTTTTCTTATTAAATCTATTGTCCTTATAGGCAGATAATCTGACTGACTCTGCTAATTGATTTATTTCTAGTTGTGAATTTATAAATTCCCAAGGTAGCAAGATGCTCATTTTTTCATTTTTATCAACAGTTTTCCTAACTAGATTTCCTATAGAGTTTTCTATATCACTTTTATTTAGGTCTTTTGATTTGCCAAGACCAATTATGAATAAAGTTTCTATTTTTTGATCTAAAAATTCAAAGGTTAAAGTTTTTCCTTTTTCTCCTTTAAATTTTTTTTGATTAACTTTTTTTAGTAATAATTTTGGGTCAATAATAAATTTTATGTTTTCAAGTTGGCTTGCAATTTCTTCCTCTAAAACTCCAAAAATTAATGACGCACCTTGCCAGTTATCTAGATTTTTTTGGAATGTGGAAAATTGCATTTGTAAAATTTGTTTTAATTAACTTTTAATTGTTTGTGAAAGTAGTTGCCCACCTATCTCGAGTTTCTTTATTAAAAGGTGGTAACCATAAATATATCAGTTGCTGTTCTAATTTACGTCTTAATTTTACTTCTTTAGGTACATCTAAGAAGAAACGAATATCTTGGTGACTTGAGAGATTGTTGTGAGCTAGGGCTTCTTTATAGTTCATGAGGTAATTTTTACAGTCATGTTCTCCCTTCCATCTTTTATTTGCTGAATTTGTTTCTCCTATATAAAGGATTATTTTAGAACTCTCCATCGAGTCAATTACAAAATACATTGCTGGCCCATTGTGTATATATTGGTTGGTTCTCCAAAAGTTCAATGATAATGGCTGCAAGGAAAACGGATCAATTTTTCTTTCCTCGGAAATTGTATTTATAGGAAGACTTTTTTGGTGCAAAGTTTTATTGTGAGTATCTTTTGAAATTTTGAATTGGTGATTATATATTCTATCCCTCCATTCAGTTAGGATTTCGCTTTTGATTTTTAGATTATTTGAGTATTGAAAATTTATTGATGTGTTTACATTTGAACCAAATAATTCAAATTGTCTATTTTGCTTTGAAATATTATTTACGTTAAATTTTTCCAATATTTATAAAATATGTCTACTAAATTTAAACCTGAAAAAACATAAATCAAAGAATTATTTATAAACTAAAATTTATTAATCTTCGTATCAATTTAAAAGATTCTTGTTATCTTGTAATTGAGCCTTAATATGCGAAGTAAAAAAATAGAAATGGGATTCTTTGAGTCAGACATCGTTCAAGAAGAAGCTAAAAAGCTTTTTACTGATTACCAAGAACTTATGAAACTTGGTTCTGATTATGGAAAATTTGACAGAGAAGGTAAAAAAATGTTTATAAAAAAAATGGAATCTCTTATGGATCGTTATAAGGTTTTTATGAAGAGATTTGAATTGTCTGAAGATTTTCAAGCAAAAATGACAGTAGAACAATTAAAGACACAGTTAAGTCAATTTGGGATTACTCCTGATCAAATGTTCGATCAAATGAATAAAACCTTAATAAGAATGAAGGATGAACTTGATAAAACTTCTTAAAGTAAACGGTTAAAGCTTCATGACTGATAATTTAAAATTGCCATCATGGCTGTCAAGAGGAATAGAAGAATATTTTCCAATTAAGGGAACAGATCAAACCTTTTCGGAGATAATTGATCATGCGAAAAAAAATAATAAAAAATTAAGGGTTAAACTCGGCATCGATCCAACTGGAACCGATATTCATCTTGGGCACAGCATATTGTTTAAAAAACTTAGGGCATTCCAAGATAATGGACATATTGCAGTTTTAATTATTGGGGATTTTACTGCTCAAATTGGAGATCCAACCGGAAAAAATAAAACAAGAGTTCAGTTATCGGAAAAACAAGTTAAGGATAATGCAAAAACATACTTAACCCAATTGGGAATGGGTAAGCCAGCCAATGAATCTATTTTAGATTTTGATGCAAAAGATAGAATAGAAATTAGATATAACAGTGAATGGTTAAAAGGATTAAATCTTAATTCCATAATTGAATTAATGGGGAGTGCAACAGTTAGTCAAATGCTAGCTAAGGAAGAATTTAATAAAAGGTACACTGCGCAAGTTCCAATTTCTTTGCATGAATTCTTATATCCACTATTACAAGGTTACGATTCGGTAGTTGTTCAATCAGATATTGAGCTTGGAGGCACAGATCAGAAATTTAATATTGCAATAGGAAGAGACCTTCAAAGGCATTTTAAACAAGACCCTCAATTTGGTGTTCTGCTGCCAATTTTGACAGGTTTAGATGGAGTTAAGAAGATGAGTAAATCTGAATCTAACACCGTCGGTTTAACTGAAGAATCTCTTTCAATGTATTCAAAATTAGAAAAAGTACCCGACAATATAATACCCACCTATTTTGAATTACTTACTGAATTAGATTTAAGTTTTTTGGAAAACTCAAATCCTCGTGAATTACAGAGAAGAATGGCTTTAGAAGTTACTACTTTATTTCATGGGGCCGAAGAAGCATTAAAGGCGCAATCAAACTGTGAAAAATTATTCCTTGGACACAAAGAAAAAGTTGGAGAAATTCCAGAGATTTCTTTAAAAGAAGTAGTTTTTCCAGTAAAGTTTTTCTACTTATTAAGTTCTCTAAAACTTTTCAAATCTAGCAGCGAATCCAAAAGATCTATTAAAGGTGGGGGTGTAAAAATTGATAGTCAAAAAGTAATAAATCCTGATTTAGTTTTTAATTCAAAAAATGATTTGGAAGGAAAAATTTTGCAAATTGGAAAAAAAATAATTAAGAGGTTTGAAAGCTGAAAATTGATGAATAACAGATTTAATTCAGAAGATAAAATAATATTGGCAATTGATGGATTAGATGTAAGTCAAGCAAAATTACTTTTGGAAAAATGTCCTAATATTAAGTGGGTTAAAGTTGGTTTAGAACTTTTTGTTAGGGAAGGTCCAAGAGTTATTGAAATATTAAAAGGTTTAAATAAAAAAATTTTTTTAGACTTAAAATTTCATGATATTCCAAATACCATGCGTTCAGCATGTTTCCAAGTTTCAAAATTAGGGGTTGATATAATTTCTATTCATGCTTCAGCAGGTTTAAAAGCTCTTAAGGATTCGAAAAAAGCATCTTTAGAAGGAGCCACCTCAGTCAGTGTAAAACCTCCATTGGTTGTAGGAATAACTGTTTTAACAAGCTTTTCTCTTAAAGATTTTCAAACTGAACTTGATAGAAATAATTCAATTGAAGAAAATGTATTTAGACTTGCAAAGTTGTCTTTTGATGCCGGATTAGATGGATGTGTTTGTTCCCCTTGGGAGGTAAAAATGTTGAGATCTATTTATAAGGATAATTTTGAACTAATTACACCAGGTATCAGATTAAATATTGACAATAAAGATGATCAAAATAGAATTATGACTCCCTATGAAGCTATAGATAATGGCGCGTCTAAGTTGGTCATTGGTAGATTAATTTCAAAAGCTATAGATCCTAATAAAGCTCTAATAGAAATATTTAAATCTATTGATTCCGATTAATTTTGGATTCTTCTCCCTTAAGCAATCTTGTTATGTTTGTTCTATGTTTCCAGATTACTAATAATGCAACAATTAAACTTATAAAAAAGTATGAGTGCATAAATTTACCTAGGTAAAAAAACATAAAAATAGGAAGTAAGATTGCAGCTGAAATACTTGATAAAGAAACAAATTTAGTTTTTGTTAGGACTATTAAAAAAATGCCAAGAGATGCGAGTCCAACTTTCCAAGAAAGAGCTAAAAACATACCTAATCCAGTTGCAACAGCTTTCCCTCCTTTACCTCTAAGCCATATTGGCCAAATATGTCCTGAGATAGCGGATATCCCTGCTATAACTTCTATTAATCCTTGATCTGTGTAATATTGAGCAATTTTTACTGCAATAAGGCCTTTCCCAACATCAATGATAAATACAAAAAGTGCTGGCCATTTCCCAACATTTCTTAAGACGTTTGTGGCACCTGTAGATCCAGAACCTATAGTTCTTAGATCTATATTTTTGAGATATTTTCCAATTAAAAAACCTGTCGGAAGTGACCCTAAAAGATAACTTGCAAAAATTATTAAGATATTCATAAAGCTTAGTTTAATTCAAGATCATCGTAAATTTCATTATCTGAACCAGCAAATGCAACCCATAATGGGAATTGAAGTATTGGAATTTCAACAGAGGTTTCTGCTGCATCAATGATAATAAATGGCAATTCTTCATTCGCTTCTAATCTATCAGCTCTCTCGATGACACCTTCAGACCTTTCAAAAAGAACAATCCCACTATTAGGTCCAAAGTCATCCCTTGTTAAACCAAGTGAATCTTGAAGAATTCTTCTCCATTCACCTAATCGTTCAGGCTGCGAAGCTAAAATAAGAGTCTGAAATTGATCTCCATATAACTCTCCAAGAATAGATATTAAGCCAGCTGATAACAAGGCATTTTTTTGTCGAGATCCTCTACTTTCAAGAGAACCTCTTCCGCCCATGTTAAAGAACCAATCATCCATAATTTCTATATCTGAGGAATCAAGACTCCGTCTTAATTTCCAAGGTTCTGCATAAAAGTCGGGTTGTTCTGTGAAACTTGAAAAGCAACTTTTTATAATCTCTTCATCTGGCTTAAATGTCTCGGAAAGAGCAGGAACATTAACTACATTATTTGTGCTATTCTCTTGCTTTTTCTCATCAAGGGGAGAAGGCTTTACGATTATTGGTTGAGAAACTAATTCAAGTTTCTCTACGTTTTGTGAAAGATTCTGCAAAGCTCCAGTTAAGTACTCTTGAAAGCCTTTAACTCTTTTAGCAATATTATCTGACTGTCCTTTAAAATTAGACTCAATATCTTTTTCTATTTCATTTTTTTTTGTTTCTAACTCTTTTATTTCTTTAACTAAAGAATCTTTTTTTGACAAGAGATCTCTAAAAATATCATTAGAAATTTCATCAAAAGATTTAGTTGATTTATCGTTCTTCGGTGTATTTTTTTTATTTTGAGTTGTATTTTTCTTACTAATTTGTTTTGTTTTATCATCTGAAATTAACTTATCTATTTTTAATTCCTTTTCAGGATTATTGTCGGAAATTTCTGTATTGGTCATTTAAATAATTTTGATGATTAGGCAAAGTCTGAATTTTAAGAATTTTTAATTTCCAGGGAGTCAACTTTTTTTATGAGCTCATCTTTTAATTGCTTTGGATTAAATAAAATTGGTAATAAATGAGGACTGGACTTTTCTCTAAAATAAAAAATACCTGGGATTATGGGGAAAAAGAATTTCCATGATAACCAGTTCTTGAATGGAAAAGTTCTAATCTCTTTCCCTAATTGTAAAACGATAAAATCATCATTTGTTATTTTTATTCTTAAGGTGAATGACTGAAGTAATAAAAAAAAGCTAAAAGAAGCAAAAACTATTGTTGGTAAAGAACCAATATTCAAAAACAAAAGCATAAAACTTAAAACTATTAGAATGATTGGCAACTGAAATGAAGGAGATATTATTACTGGCTCTTCTTTTTTTGATTTAGTATTAAACATAGGATCATCCAAATAAAATTTGTGTTAGCAATACATCCATTAAAGATACAGTAACGAGAGTCATTACAACTGCACCTGTTGTACTTGTTCCAACTTCTTTTGGACCTCCTTTGGTTGTAAGTCCATATCCACAAGCAATGATTGAAATAAGTAATCCGAACACTACAGATTTTATTAACATTGAAGTTAAGTCTGCACTGGTTAAACTCACATTGCCTGATCTTACAGATGTCCAAAAAACTATTGGAGGAACTTTATAAAAAATTGTGCTCCAAATTTGCCCACTCCATAAAGCTACAGATAAAAACAAAAGACACTGTATTGGAGACATTATTACCATCGATAGTAACCTTGGGACTACCAAATATTGGACTGGTTCGGTCCTTAACATGGTTATTGCCTCAATTTGTTCTGTGACTTTCATAGTACCCAGTTGAGCAGCATAGGCAGTTGCAACCTTTCCAGTCATTAAAGTAGCAGTTAGAAGAGGAGCCATTTCTCTTGCCATGCCTACTGCTAATAAACCTCCAATTTCACTTGAAACTCCCATACTTGTAAGTTGTGATGCAACTTGAATATTAAAAACTGTACCTGCGGCTATTCCAGTAATTAATACAATTAACAAACTGCCGGGACCTGACTCCATAAGTTGCTCAAAGAGATCATTTTTGGAAATTTTACCCTTAAAGATAAAATTAATTGCTTGCCCGCCAATGACTAGGCTGCTTAGAAGTCTCTTGAAAAAATCAAAGTAATACATATCTTTATATTAGTTTGTAATTAATTTTCGATCCCATTTTCTCATGATTAAAAGACCAATGATTACCAATATTGAGGGTATAAAACCAATACATAATCTAATAGTTAATTGTGCTGAGTAGCATTGTTCAATAATATTTAGGCCATCTTTATCAACAAAGCATGATTGATAACCTGATAAATATAATAAAAATCCTAATAATTGAACACTAAACGCGATACCAATCTTCTGAATAAGTACCATCCAAGCAGTATATAATCCTGCTGGTTTCTCTGGGTCTTCATCTATTGCATCAGGAAGTAGTGACCAAGGGATAAGAAAAGCGGTTGAAGCTCCAATCCCAATAAGACAGATTATGAAAATTAAAAGAATGAACAGAAATATATTGCTGGCATTTAGGAATAAACTATCTCCAGCTCCTGAAATTTTTGATATTGAAGGCAAAAATAAAGCTGCTGTACATGAAATAATCCACATAATCGCTCCATAGTTTAACGCTGAAATCCTGTTCAATTTATTTGATACTCTGGTCCATATTTGTAAACCCACTAAAGCGCTAATTTGGAAAGGTATCGGGATCCACTTCGCAATATATGTTGGTACGTTCAGTACATCCTCGACATAGATTAACGCTACTGTTTGCATTAATTGTAAGGCGCACCAGAGAAGAATATAGAGCGTAATAACTTTTAGAAATTTTTTATTTCTGAAGATCCTTTTGAATTGAAGTGTTATGGCTTCAACTTTTCCTGAAGGCCTTCTTGCTTTTTTTGCGAATGGAGCTAATCCCCAACAAGAAATTAATGTTGCAGCAACTGCAATACACCCACTTATTTTACCCATTAAAAAATATTCATTATTTGCTGATCCTTCTGAACCTAATACAACTCCAGCAATTATTAAACCAGTAAGTCCTGCGATTATTGAGCCAGTAAATCTAGATGCGTTTAGTCTTGTTCTTATTGCTGTTTTTTCAGAAATTTCAGTAGAAAGAGCTGCGAAAGGAAGATTAATACTTGTATAAGCAGTCATTACGATTATAGAAATTATGGCATAGTAAATAGTCTTGGTTAGCACTGATCCAGTGGGTGTCCACCATATCGCAGCTAAAGAGAAACCAAGGGGAACAGATGCTGCTACCATCCAAGGGATTCTAGGCCCCCATCTTGATTTAGTACGATCACTTAACCATCCAATTAACGGATCATTTACTGCATCCCATATCTTTATTAACATTAATAATGATCCTGCAATTATTACTGGTAAACCAGCAGAAATAAAGAATTTGAAAAGAAAAAACCCAAACTGTGTCGCGACTAAACCAGTGCCTGCATCTCCTAGCCCATAAGAGAACATTAATCTTGTTGTTGATCTAGAAATATTTTTTTTCGAGTGTGAATTTTCCAATCTTTTAACTTTGTTTATTGTTTGATAATGTATTATTGCAATGGTAATTCTATTACTTAATGCGGGCGTGGTTTAGTGGTAAAACCTCAGCCTTCCAAGCTGAAGATGCGGGTTCGATTCCCGCCGCCCGCTTTTAGAATAAATTATTTTTTGCCCCAAATACTTCTTCTGAAATGATTAATAAAGAGCTTCTACTCTTTATTGAAACAGATTTTTCATTAATAGTTAAGGGTTCAAAAATCTCAGACATGCTAGTGTCAATTACTTTTAACCAATTATATTTACATTTCGGCAAGGGGAAATCGATACTTTTTGAATATGCATTTAAACCTATCCAGACTAGTGGATTATTATTGCCTTTGTTAATGCTAAAGGCAACTGTGTGAGACCAACTACTCCAATCGGGGCTATCTAACTTTGTTCCATGCCAATGATATGTTGGAATATTTTCATTGCTTTGATTATTAGAGAAGAATGATGGATTGAAAATGTTTATTAATTTTTTTCGGATTTTTATGACGTATTTAAAATATTCTAATAATTCCAAATCTTGTTGACCATGTTCCCAATTCATCCAACCCAATAAATTATTTTGGCACCAAGAATTATTGTTCCCGCCTTGTGATCTTCCGATCTCATCACCCATAAGTATCATTGGAACACCTTTTGAGATAAGTAAACTAAGAATAAGATTTTTTTGTTGTCTTTTTCTTAAATCATTGATTAATAAGTTCGTAGTTGGTCCCTCTGTACCATGATTCCAAGAATTGTTATGGTTATCTCCATCTCTATTTTGTTCTCTATTGGCAAAATTATGTTTTCTATTGAAAGTCACTAAGTCTTTTAGAGTAAATCCATCATGTGAAGTAACAAAATTTATCGACTTTGGGAAAATATATTCTTTTTTATAAATAGATGGCGTCCCTTTTATTTTATCGCTCATATTCCAAGCTGTATCTTTATCCCCTTTCCAAAATCTCCTCAAGTCATCTCTAAAATGACCATTCCAAGTGAAAGTATTCTTAGATGGGAAATCACCTAATTTATATAAACCGCCACAATCCCATGGCTCACTTATGAACTTGATATCGATAAGTTCTGGTTCACATTCTATATCTTCAAAAATTGGAGGATTATCAAGCGGTGAAAGATTTTCTCCTCTTGATAGGGCAATTCCTAAATCAAATCTAAAACCATCAACTCCTAATTCACTCGCCCAACATTTCAATGATTCAATTATTAATTTTCTAACTAATCCCCTGTTTGCTGCAATAGTATTACCACATCCGGAGACGTCCTGATAATTTTTATCTTTTCCAATAAAGTAATAAAGATTTTCATCTATACCTTTCCAAGATATTGCTGGCCCTTTTGAATCACCTTCGGAAGTGTGATTGTATACAACATCTAAGATGACTTCAATGTCTGCTTTATGACATTCCTCTACAAATCTTCTAAATTCCTCTCTATTCTTTTCGGCGGATTCATTCGAAAGATATTCAAAATGCGGAGTAAACCAATTAATTGGACTATAACCCCAAAAATTTTTTAGACCATTTGGGGCATCAGTAGGATCAAAACAAAAAATTGGAAGTAATTCAATTGTTGTAATACCCAGTTCTTTGAGATACTGAATTTTTTTTAAAAATTTCTTAAAACAACTTTCATCTTTATCAGTTGATTCAGTGAAAGATTTGACGTGGAGTTCGTAAATAATTGTTTCTTCCCAAGAATGTTTCGGTCTTGGATAATCCTTAAAATTAAACAATTTTCTATCGCAAACAACACTTTTAAGACAAGAATTAGTATTTTCTTGATTTTTTAATGCATTTTCTCTTTTATAACTTCTCCATCCGGTAATACCCCTTGAACATGGATCAAGTAATACTTTTTTTTCATAGTTATTATTAATCTCATTATTTTTTTGTTTCACTCTAAAAGCATAAATACAACCTTCATCTAGATTTTTTATTTCCGCATGCCAGTATGGACCTGTATTATGGGTCTGATCTAATTTGAATATGCTTTTTGGGGAATTAGAGTCCTCTTTCTCGAACAATAAGATTTCTACATATTCTGCATTTGTGGCTACTAAGGAAAAATTAACCCCTTGTGAAGTTAGAGAACTCCCTAAAGGAAATGGTTTACCTTTATTGAGATGAATCACTTTTTCTTTATCATTGATTAGTTAAATATTGAGATAATTTATTTAAATTACTGATATTTGAATAATAGATGCAAAATTTAAAAAAAAACTCAAATTTAAGGCTTCACTAATCAACTTTATTAGATCTTGGAGAGTATTAATTTTCTAATTAATTACAATTTTTTCATCCATCTGCTCAGTGCATAAAACGTTTTATAGAGAAAGTTTAATAATGAGAAAAAAAGATTTTTCTTGATTTCAAAATACAAATTGTGTTTTTTCATGTGATGAGAAGGAAATATATCTGAAAATTAATAAAACATAATAAATGGCTCAAATTCTTAAATTCGTCACCCCTTTGACGTTGTCCCCCTTTGCTAAATGTAGTTAGATTTTTAATGCTAACTCTAGTGCCACCAATGCTTTTTGCTATTCTCTAAATGAAGAGGCTATTTTTTATAAATGAAAAAGCGCGGCTATAAGAAATAAATAATGTTGCTAAAAATGTCCCTAAAATTTGTATAAAGCTTTGCGCCGCCGGCATTTTCGGTTGCCGTATTTGTATTTGCTCCATATGATGTGAAAGTTCGAGGTTTAAACTCGATTTAAATCTTTTTTTAACCCCTAGCTTTAATTTAAATTTCAATGAACAAAGCTGATTTAGTAAATCTTGTTGCAGCTCGTACAGAGCTCACAAAAACGGATGTTTCTTTAGTTGTTGATGCAGCTATTGAAACTATTGTTGATTCAGTAGTGGAAGGCAAAAAAGTCTCTTTACTAGGATTTGGTTCTTTTGAACCAAGAGATCGTTCTGCAAGACAGGGTTTAAACCCTAAGACAGGCGAAAAAATAGCAATACCCGCTAAAAGAGTTCCAACATTCTCTGCAGGTAAACTTTTTAAGGATAGAGTTCAAGGGTAATTTTTTTAATCTATTTCTTCCTTTAATAACAAGGTGCTCTTATAGGGCATCTTTTTTTTTTAAAATCGCAAAAAGATGCAATTAGCTCAGTGCCCAATACTCTAAACGAGGTATCCAAAATTTTGAAATCTTAAGAAGTAATGAAATGTTTAACTATTTTTTCCCTTAAATTTTTGTTGTTATCTAATTTTGTTATGGCTGAAACAATACCAACAAAGTCTAAGATTTTAAAAGAAGCAAGTTATTGTATTAAATATTCTCAAGCCCAAGTTTGTAAAGAATTAATTTCTGAAATAGAAAAACTTCAATTACTTGTATTTGATCAAAATAGATTTAAATGTCAATCAAGTTTATTGGCGATGCAGTCTGCAATTATAGAAGCTTATTTTTTAAAAAATTTCTCAAATGAAAGAATTTCATTTACGATTCCATATGTGATTAAAAATTGTTAATTATTAAAAAATTTTATTTTTTTGGAATATTATAAATTTGGATTTTATATATGAATGGTAAAAGGTTTCTCTGATAATGAAGTTAAAAATGATCCTGAAATAAAAGAATCAAAAAAAGAAAAAAAAGGCTTAGCAGCTTTTCTTAAAGGCAAGAAATTTACTTACACTTTGCCAGGTAAAAAACAAATAAATATTTTTGGATCAATAGTATTAGGCTTAAATTTGATTTTAATATTGCTAGTCATCCTTTACTTAAAGAACCAAGAATTCCATGAATTTGTTTTTAATGTTGGTCGTTAAATATTTTGGATCGAAAAAATTTTTTAAATGATATATTTAAATTTTAGAAAATCTTATGAAGGTAGTAAATTTAGTTTTCCAAGTATTTTTTTTGTTTGTTATAATTTCGTGTTTAATATATAATTTCACAGGTTATGACTCTGCTTTTGAGGCAGACCAGAATTGTCATTCATTTCTTTCAAGTTACGATAACATATATGGAAAATATGGTTGTGATCATGATACTGAGACACATCAGTGGATACTTTACGAGTCGAATGAAAGTAAAGAACCAGCAAAAATTATTAAGAAATTTAGATACAAATTTTTATAACTCAAATTTTTTATAAAAAAACTTTGCACTTATTATTGATATTATCGCTGTAATTGTGAAAGTAAGATACTGATATATGCTTCCTTCTAAGTAAATTTTATTTTTATAAAGAGGATAATCAATGAAAGAGCCTAATGTTCCCCAAATTATTACCCATACAGATATGTATAGGATTGCTTTAATTGGATTAGATTTTTTTTCTTCCATTTTTAATTAATACCAAAAATTGAAGAAGTCACAGGCCTGCCGCTAAAAACCAATTCGGTTAATATGAGCATTAAGAATCCAATCATAGCTGCTCTACCATTAACAAGTTCGGCGCTGCTATTGAATCCAAAAACATTCTTTACTTCATCCCCTTGATTGTCTACCCATTTTGAGTATTCGTTATCACTTGATGATGTATTTATAAAACTATCATTTTGATTTTCAATTGGAGAGTCTTTTTCTTGCATTGATTTTTAAATTTATTCTAGTAATTTTAAACTAATTTATTATTAAATTAACTCTATATTCTAAAAAAAATTAAGGCAAAAATTATTATCCATAAAAATTGTAATCTCAAAATTAATTGACAAATTAATTTGATTTTTTCTGCAGTGCAATTATCTCCAGTCTCATTAATTATTGGCTTTTCAATAATTTCATTTTTATATTTACTTATACCTCCCAATTTAATTCCGGAAATATAGGCAAATATAGCTTCTGAAATCCCAGCATTAGGCGAATCATATTTTTTACCATCAAGATAACTTTTTTTTATGATTGATCGATACTCATAAAATTTGGAGCTAACTAAAGGTAACGTGATTAAAACTAATCTTGCAGGAACAAACGTAAAAATATCTTCGATTTTTGCACTGAAAAAACCCAAATACCTAAAATAATCATATTTGTAACCTATCATTGAATCTAAAGTACTTATGGCTTTATAAGAAAAAACCAAGTGACAAAGGTCCTGGTAGAAAAATTGAAAACTTCATAAAAATAATTCCAATAAAAATCCAAAATAATGGCCCAAAGATTCCATCAACAGAATTTTCGGTAAGGCTCTCGGTACTTGATCTCAAGAGATGTTTTATAGAAGATGACCTCACATCCCTACTTACTATTCTTTGTACCTTCTCTTTGATTATTTTGTTATTTTGGTTATTAATTTCCTTGCGTTCTATTAGTTGTGCAATCTCTTTCACACTTGAAATAAGTCCCTTTGTCGCGATACAACTTGAAAGCCCAAAAAAAATTAATAATCCAGCAAAAAAATGATTTCTTGATTGCAAATAATTTATTTCTATCAATTTTCCTAAACCAAAACTGATTCCAATAGTTGATATGGCTACAAAGAAACCACCCCAAAACAATATATTTTTATTTTCTCCAAAATTATTTATTAGGTAATCAGATATTTTTTTTATGTAAAAGCCAATTACTTGAACAGGGTGTATTAAGAATCTTGGATCGCCGATTAATAAATCAAAACCAATCGATCCAAGAAATAGTAAAAATAAATTTATTTCAGCCAACTGAACATCGAGCGCAGACCTTTACCCACTTTCTCAATTTCATGTTTTGAGTTCTCTTCTCTTAATTTTGTCATTAAGGGTTTGTTTTTATCGCATTCTTCTACAAAATTCTTAGCGAAAGTTCCATCTTGAATATCCTTTAGAATTTTCTGCATTTCTTTCTTTGTATCACTATTAATAAGTCTTTTACCACTAACATAATCTCCATATTCTGCAGTATTTGAAATAGAATCTCTCATCTGAGATAAGCCTCCCTTCACCATTAAATCAACAATAAGTTTAACTTCATGTAAGCATTCGAAGTAAGCAAGTTCGGGCTGATAGCCTGCCTCTACAAGTGTTTCGAAGCCTGATTTGACGAGTTCTGATAATCCTCCGCACAAAACCGCTTGTTCTCCAAATAAATCAGTTTCTGTTTCTTCTTTGAAGTTTGTTTCAAGAATCCCAGCTCTCGTTCCGCCAATCCCTTTAGCGTAAGCCATCGCCAATGATCTTGCATTTCCGGAAGAATCCTGTTCTACTGCAAACAATGCTGGAACTCCTTGGCCATTCTGATATTCCCAACGAACAGTGTGTCCAGGTCCTTTTGGGGCAATCATTACTACATCCACAAAACTAGGAGGTTTGATAAGTCCAAATCTTATATTGAAGCCATGAGCAAAACTTAATATCTTTCCTTCTTTTAAGTTTGGTTCTATTTCTTTAAGGTAAACGTCTTTCTGAAACTCATCTGGGAGTAGAATCATAATCCAGTCTGCTTTTTCGCAAGCTTCAGAAACGCTAAATACTTGTAGACCATCGCTAATAGCTTTGCTTTCAGACTTACTTCCTTTGTATAATCCAACAATTACATCAATACCGCTATCTTTAAGGTTTAGGGCATGTGCATGGCCTTGTGAACCATATCCAATAATAGCTATTGTTTTATTATTTAAAAGACTTAGATCTGCATCTGTGTCGTAAAAGAGTTGGGTCATTAGTTGGAGCTTATTTGCATTTGATAATTAATATTTTAGACATTAAAGGTGTAATTAAACCAAAAAATTATTAATTTAAAAATTAAAATTAAAATATTTATTTAGAAAATTTAAGACTGATTTGCTTCGCTTGGATGTGTGATTACTCTATCAATTAAGCCATAGTTTTTTGCTTCTTCCGCACTTAGAAAATAATCTCTATCAGTATCCTTTTCAATTTTCTCAAATGATTGGCCTGTCATATCTGCCATGGACATATTTAACATATCTTTAATTCTTAAAATTTCTTTAGCTTCAATTTCAATATCACTTGCTTGACGTTGAGAAGTTCCTCCAAGAGGTTGATGAATCATTATTCTGCTATGAGGCAAAGCAACTCTTTTACCTTTTGTGCCAGCAGCCAATAGGAACGCTCCCATTGAGGCTGCGAGGCCTACGCAGATTGTTACTACATCACTTTTTACGTATTTAATAGTGTCGTATATAGCCAAGCCAGCAGTAACTGATCCTCCTGGGCTGTTTATATATAGATAGATAGGTTTGGAATTATCATCAGAATCTAAATAAAGCATTTGTGCAACAAGGCTATTAGCAATTCCATCATTAACTTCCTGTCCAAGAAAAAGAATTCTTTCAACACCTAGTCTTGTATATATGTCAACCCACCTTTCGTATTGACTTCCGGGAAGTCTGTAAGGCACGCTTGGAGTTCCTATTGGCATGATTTTAAAATAGTTTTGTGAAGGTTAAATTTTATTTGGCAAATCTTTTTGACTTGTGAGTATTCTATCGATAACTCCATAATCTAGGGCTTCTTGGGGGTTGAGATAACTCATCCTGTCAGAGTCTTTTGAGAGTTCTTCGATAGTCTTTCCAGTATTACGAGATAGAATCTCAAGCATTGATTTTTTATTTTTCAAAACTTCCTCAGCTCTTATTTGGATATCGGTTGCTTGGCCTCTTGCACCGCTTATAGGTTGATGTAAAACAATAGAAGCATGTGGAAGAGCCGCCCTTTGTCCCTTAGTGCCAGATGAAAGGATAACTGCAGCAGTACCCATTGCTTGTCCAATACATATTGTGTGTACTGGAGGCTTGATGTAGCTTATTGTATCGCAGATAGCGAAAGCTTCTGTTTCAAAACCAACTGCGTCACCAGTGTACCAACTTGTTCCTGTTGAATTAATGTAGAAATAGATTGGTTTTTCTGGATCCTCAAACTCTAGATAAAGAAGTTGAGCAATAATTAGCTCAGTAACATCCATTCCTAGTTGTCTTTTCGCATCATCATCTGAAAATAATGGTAAACCAAGATAAACAATTCGCTCTTTAAGTAAAAGAGAGGGAAGATCAGGGGGCGGGGTCCTCATAACGGTGTTTTCGCCGTAATAAGGAGCAGATACAGTCATTTGTATCAAGAAAATTAAGATTGAACTGATTCTAGCTAGATTTAGCCCTGTGTCGCTGGTGATTTAAAAGATTTGTTTGACTCAGGATTATTTATTAGTTTTCCAAAGACCATTCTTCCAGTGGGAGTTTGTAATGCTCCTGTTATGACAATATCTAATCTGCTTCCTACAAAATTCTTTGCCTCATCAATAACAACCATTGTTCCATCATCTAAATATCCAATACCTTGCATTTTTTCTTTACCTTCTCTGACAATTTTTATATTAAGTGATTCTCCTGGTTGTACTTCTGGCCTTAAAGCAATAACCAAATCACTCAAATTCATAACTTTTAATTCTTTAACTTCAGCAATCTGAGACAGATTATAATCAGCTGTAATTAAAGTTCCTGTCATATCTTCAGTAATCTTCAAGAGTTTTTCATCTACCCCATTACCTTCATATTTTGTTGGGTTTATTACTAGTCTTCTCCCATATAAATCCCTTAATTCTTTTAATAACTTGAGACCTCTTCTTCCTTTCGACCTTTTTTCATTACTGCTTGAGTCAGCTAAAGTTTGTAATTCGTCAATTACACTTTGAGCAACAATTAATTGCCCTTCCAATAATCCACAACTTAATAGGCCATTGATTCTTCCATCAATAATTACACTGGTATCTAGAATTTTTGGACTTGCAGCAGGGAGGATACCTTCATTCACTAGATATGCATCAGTATTATTTGGATTAAATAATCTCAATAATGTCCTTCCATGGGTATCTGCCAACTTATAACCAAGCACACCAAAGAAAATGTTGCTTAATATAGCTGCTAATGGTTTTGCGAAAAAAACCTCTCTAGGGAAGGGAATTAATAGTATTGGAGCTAGTAGGAGATTCGCAACAAGTAATCCTAAAATTAATCCAACAGACCTACTTATGAGTAAGTCTGTAGGCATTGTTCTTATTTGATCAAGAAAAGTCTTTCTAAGTTGAAGGAATACAAATCCAGCTGCTAATCCTACAAAAAAACCAATTATTGCTAAAACAATTCTAAAACCTTCTACATTAGATACCTGTTTGAGTATGTCTACTGGCAATAAATCAACACCAAGCCACCCTGAAGCAGCCCCAGACAATACAAATAAAATTAATACTAAGATATCTGACATATCTATAATCTACTAGGATTTATTAATTGAGTAAATAAGGATTTTATTTTTTTCAATCCTTAATACTTTTTTGGAGCTTAAAAATGAACTTAGATTATGAATAAGTTTCCAAGAAGCGCTTATGTGCACATTCCTTTTTGCCACAGAAGGTGTTTTTATTGTGATTTTGCAGTTATTCCACTAGGAAACGAAGTTGAAACTTTAAAAGGTTATGGAAGCAAAACAGTTAAAGAGTATTTGCAATTTTTATATAAAGAAATATTGTCAATTAAGCATAAATCACCTCTATCTACAATTTATATAGGAGGGGGTACACCATCAATTTTAGATCCTGCCCAAATCAAAGAATTAGTTGATCTTTTTAAAGAAAATTATGGAATTGACTATGGTGCTGAAATCACTATGGAGGTTGATCCAGCAAGTTTTACTCAAGATGATCTTTTCGGATTCATAAATGCTGGGATAAATAGATTTAGTCTTGGAGTACAAAGTTTTAATAATCAGATACTTCAAAAGTCGGGAAGGCGTCATTTGAAAGAAGATGCAGAGAAATCTTGTTTATGGTTGAAGAGAGAATATGATTCCGGTTTAATAAAAAGCTGGAGTTTAGACTTAATTCAAAACTTGCCACTAAGTGGATTTAAAGAATGGCAAGATGACTTAAAAAAAGCAATTACATTTTCACCACCTCATCTATCTATTTACGATTTAAATATTGAAAATGGCACTGTTTTTAAAAAATTAATTAATTTAGGCAAATTAAAACTCCCAAGTGATGAAGAAGCTTTTAGGAATAGTCAATCAACCCATTTAATTTTAAAAAACTCAGGGTATTCAAGATATGAAATCTCAAACTATTGCCTTCCGAGACATCAGTCGAGACATAATAGAGTTTATTGGAGTGGTTTCGGCTGGTGGAGTTTTGGGCAAGGTTCCACTAGTTCACCTTGGGGGGAAAAGTTTACCCGACCAAGAGTTAGTAAAGAATATAAAGAATGGGTAACTAGACAAGATGAACTTAATTTAGATTCATCCCTAACTAATAAGGAGTTTGTTTATAAAGAACTTGATGAGAAAATAATGTTGGGATTAAGACTTAAAGAGGGTGTAGATATCAAAGAAGTGTTTAAAGAACAAAACTGGGAAAACACAAAATTTGAAAACAACTTCAGTAAATTGGTTGAAGAATGGGCAAGATTTCTTGAAAGTGGACTACTAGTAAGAAAGGGGAATAGATTCTTTTTGAGTGAGCCTAATGGTATGGAACTTAGTAATCAAGTTCTTGTTTCTATGTTTAAGTGGTGGGATGAGATTAACTAAATCTTTCAGAGTCTACCCATTCTTTTAATTTATCCTTAAATAATTTCTTTCCTTGGATAATTGGTTGGCAAAATGGGGGTTGATCATCATTAAGGCCTAACAAATCTGCAGTAACTCTTACTTGCCCATCACAATAATTACCTGCGCCGATACCTATTGTGGGAATTGTTAAAGAATTTTGTATTTCCTTTGCAAGCAAATTAGGAATATGTTCAAGAACTATTGAAAAACATCCTAATTGTTCAAGAATTAAAGCCTCTTTCTTGATTTTCTCTTGGCTTGCTAAGCTTTCTCCTTGTTTTTTTAATCCAATATTTAGATAGCTTTGTGGTGTAAGACCTATATGACCCATAACAGGTATTCCCATTCTTATTAATCTAGAAATAACTTTTTGTATTTCTGGTTCAGCTCCTTCTACTTTTACAGCTTTTGCATAAGTGCTCTGAATGATTTTTCCTGCATACTCAACGGCTTTATCCTCACCACATTGGTAAGTCAGAAAAGGCATATCTGAGACAACTAAAGGTTGTTCCTCAATTTTCTTCTTAAATCCTCTTGAAACAGCATTAGTATGATAAATTATGTTTTCTAAAGTTAATGGCAATGTTGATTTGTATCCTAAGCAGACCATTGCTAATGAATCTCCTACTAGTACGAGATCAACATTTGCTTGTTCTGCAATAGATCCTGATATGGAGTCCCATGCAGTAAGTGCAATGATTTTGCGAGATTTCTTTTTATAATTAACTAGTTCTGAAGGTAACATAATAAATTTATGTATCTTTTTTAATCAAGAATTGCTAATATAATTTTGACTCGGCCTTTCGCGGTTTTAACGCCTAAACCTGGTCAGGACCGGAAGGTAGCAGCCACAAGGGATGCTTGAGGCAGGCGAGATAACCGAGTCACTCTATTTTACCTCTTAACCTATATCTTTTTATTTTGTCTTAATTTCAAGAATTCAGGAATACTTGCTCCTGATTCTTTATTCTCTGAATAATTATATAAGGGTTGATTAGATAATCTGTTTTTAATTCTTTGCTGGTTTAATGGTTGGGTTGTTTCAAATCCTGTAGCAATTACAGTAACTTGTATCTCCCCTTCCATTGCTTCATCTACCACTGCACCGACAATAATATTTGCTTCTTGATCAACAACATCATAAATAATTTCAGATGCGGAGGTCATGTCTTCTAAAGTCATGTCTTTGCCACCAGTTATATTTATAACGCAGCCTTTAGCTCCATCAATTCTTGCTGCTTCTAATAAAGGACTATTCATGGCTGCCTGTGCTGCTTCTATCGCTCTAGATCTTCCTGAACCTATACCTATTCCGAGAAGAGCAGTGCCAGCTTCAGTCATGACTGATCTTACGTCTGCAAAATCAACATTAACTAATCCTGGGCAAGTTATTATGTCACTAATGCCTTTCACGCCCATCCTTAAAACATCATCAGCGTTCCTAAATGCTTCTTGAAGGGGAGCTCCTGCTATAACGTCTTTTAATCGGTCATTTGGAATAACTATAAGAGTATCAACGTTTTCAGCTAGTCTTGCGATCCCCTCCTCTGCTTGACGCATTCTTCTTTTCCCTTCAAAAGAAAATGGTTTGGTTACTATACCTACCGTTAAAGCCCCACTTTGTTTTGCTACTTCTGCGACAACTGGTGCTGCTCCTGTACCAGTTCCACCGCCCATCCCAGCGGCTATAAAAACTAGATCAGATCCCTCTAAAGCTTGTTGAAGCTCTTCTTTGGATTCTTCGGCTGCTTTTTGCCCAATACTTGGATTCCCACCTGCACCTAAACCTCTAGTGAGGTTTTGTCCAAGTTGAACTCTACTCTCTGCAGAAGATTGTAGTAGGGCTTGTGCATCGGTATTGAGGACTCTAAATGAAACACCTTCTAAATCACTATTTATCATCCTGTTGACTGCATTACTGCCACCACCACCTACACCAATAACTTCTATTTTGGCGCTTTGGCTTGGAAGGATTTCTCTCGATTGATCAAAGTTTGGATTGTTACCGAAGCTCATCTCTTAATAGGAATCTAATACTAGTATTGGATGCATTATGAACTTACTGAGCTCATCTGTAGGAATTTGTTGAGGAAAATCCTAAAAATATTTATTTATTAAATATTTTGTTTGAATGCAAAACCCATATCAACACTACAATAATTAAAAAAAAATACTCAGAATATTTTTTCAAATATTAGGGTTTGAACACTTTTATTTTTGGTTTATCTGGATTAGTAAGATCAACATTATCTATTTTTTTTGAAAAGCTACTTTTCTTAAATTCATTTTTAAGATTATTGATTATTTGTAATTGATAGTTGATTAAATTTGGCTTAAATCCTAAGAATATCGTTTTCAAATCTTTTTCCTCAACAGTAAGTAACCCATCGGATGAAAAAGTTATTTTAACTATTTCTAATTCATTATTCTCCATAGCAATAAAAATTTCAGATAATATTTTTTTAAATTTTTCTTCCCATCCAAAAACTTGAATGGTTAATTTATTCAAATTTTTTTCTTCCACATTTCGTTTATTTATAAAAATTCCATCTTTATCAATGAAACCTAATATTTTTTCGTCGTTTAATATTCTCTCACCGTAAGCTATTGGAATTCTTGAATTAATATGAATTTTTAAACCAAAAGGAAATAGTTCTCTACTTACCAAAACATTCTTGAGAGATAAATTTTGTTTTAACTCTTTTTCTAGCAAATTAGTTTCAACAAAAATTAATCGGACAGGAAAATTTAAAGATGAATTTTTTATCACATCATTCTGCGAAAATAATTCACTACCAGAAATCCTAATGTCCTGAGTGTCAACTTTTTTGAGTGTTTTTATGCTTAATAAGCTTGTTAAAAATAAAAATGAAATTAGAAAAAAAAAGCTTCTATTTTTGATTCCTTTTTTGTTTTTCACAAATCACATCGAGCTTTTTCCATCAGTTGTTCCATCCACTCTCTCGCTTGCTCAGCATCTGAAAATGGAACATCCATCTCTTTCCCATCCCCAACTAATCTCAACCTGCATTTACCTTGAGATTCACTTGTTAGAGGAGCTTCACCTGAAGTTAGTGCCATTAATTCAACTAATTCCAGTTTCTTGATCGTAAAACAATCTTTTTCTTCAAATTTACCAGCTTCAAATGCGCTCCACTTCAACTCCCCATTTTTTAAAGACGCTGCACCTGAACTATCCAACTTGCACAGTTCAGAATCACTAGCCCAACTTCTAAAAAGATTTTGCCTCCTTCTTTCTAACCAGCCAAGTGCAGTTAATAAAATGAAGATTAAAAGTAATGGTAACCAAAGTAGTCCATGCAACATTTGATTTAAATTACAAATCTAAAGATATATCTACCAGTTTAGCCACAAGTTGTTCAATTTTTAAACCTGAAGCTTCCCAAAGCATTGGAAACATACTGTTTTTTGTAAAACCAGGAATTGTATTTATTTCATTTAGTAATATTTTATTTGAAGATTTTTCTAAAAAGAAATCTACTCTCGCAAAACCAAAAATATTTAGTGCTCTACAACTTTTAATAGCAATTTCTTTAATTTCTTTTGTGATTTTAGAATCTATTTCAGCTGGGATAATTATATTATTATTTGAGTGATATTTTGAATCGTAATCATACCAATCACTTTCGTAATTTACCTCGCCTATCTCAGAGGTTAAGAGTTTTGAATTTCCAATTATTCCGCATTCAATCTCCCTTACCTCTAAACCTTCCTCTATTAAGATTCTTTGATCTATTTCCCGAGCCTTTTCTAATGCTACTAATATTTCCGATTCATTTTTGACTTTGGAGATGCCAAGAGATGATCCAGAGTTCGATGGTTTAACAAAAACAGGAAATTTTAATTTTTTTAAAATTTCATTAATTATTTTATTTTTTACTTGCTTATCGTTGAGATCTTCATTTTGAAAAACTAGATAATTAACTTGTGGAAGTTTAAGATTTGAGAAAATTGTTTTCATCAATATTTTATCCATTCCAAGTGCAGAGCCAATAATTCCGCACCCGACTAAAGGTTTCTTTGTAAATCTAATTAAGCCATGAATTGATCCGTCTTCTCCGTTAAATCCATGTAAAAGAGGAAACCAAACATCAATATTTTGAAATTCAATTCCGTCAAGGAAGTTAATTTTTTCTTGATTAAAAGTTTCTTGTTTTTTTGTTTTATAGTTTTCAATTTGACCAACTAGGATTTTTTCTGAAATATCACAATCAAGCCAATCTCCATATTTGTTTATGTAAAAGGCTTTAACTGTAAAGCGTTCTTTGTTTATTTGAGCATTAAATGCTTGAAAAACTGTTTTTGCCGAGGATATCGATACTTCATGTTCATTGGAACGCCCGCCAAATATTAATCCAATACATTTTTTCTTCCCCCCGATCATTTAAAAAATTTATAAAGAAAGTTTTCCTGTTAAAGAAAAGGGTCTTGCTTCATTTATTCTGACATTTATCTCATCTCCCAACAAAAAATTAAAGTTAATGTTTTTGGGAATCTCTACGAAAGTTAATCTATTTGTTCTCGTTCTACCCATAATTTGAGAGGAATTTTTTGGATTTAAACCTTCAATTAAAACGCTTTCGACATTATTGATATATCTTTGGTTTCTACTCCTAGCAGTTTTCTCGACCAAATCATTAATTTCTTGTAATCTAGCTTTTTTTACTTCTTCCGAAAGTTGATTCGTCCAAACTGCTGCAGGCGTATTTGGTCTTGGAGAGTATGCTGCTGTATTCACCTGATCAAAGCCAATTTCTGATATTAACTTTAATGTATCTTGATATTGTTGCTCGGTTTCCCCTGGGAAAGCAACTATCGCG
This sequence comes from Prochlorococcus sp. AG-436-D21, assembly GCA_003212655.1. GTDB lineage: Bacteria > Cyanobacteriota > Cyanobacteriia > PCC-6307 > Cyanobiaceae > Prochlorococcus_A. The sequence continues at coordinate 59,680 of QCPF01000006.1, forward strand.
TCAGCTGTGATTGATGCATCTGGCATTAATGACCTTATGTTCTCGATAATATTTTTATACTTTTTAATAGAATATCCTCTGGACATTTGCTTTAAAATTTCATCATTTCCACTTTGGAAGGGGATATGGAAATGTTCACAAACTTTATCGAGTTCATAACAAGCTTGAATCAACCTTTTTGAAAAATATCTTGGATGACTAGTAGCAAATCTTATTCTGCGAATTCCTTTAACATCATGAATATAATACAAAAGATCAGTTAGGGTATTTTCTTTTCTCCCCTCTTTTGTAGTTCCTGGAAGGTCTCTACCATAAGCATCAATGTTCTGACCCAAAAGAGTAATTTCTTTAAAATTATCATCAGCTAATTTTTGGATTTCACTTTTTATCGCATTTGGATATCTTGATTGCTCTTTTCCTCTGACAGAGGGGACTACACAATATGAACATCTTTCATTACATCCATAGATGATATTAACCCAGCCACAAATAGAGCTTTCTCTTCTGGCACTTGTTATATCTTCAGAAATGAAAGTTTCTTCTGTAGCCGCAACTTGATTTCCTAAATCAACTTTCCCCAGAAGATTCTCAAGGTTATTTACATGTTGAGGGCCCATTACTAGGTCAAGTTCTGGGACTCTTCTTAGAAGGGATTCTCCCTCTTGCTGAGCAAGACAACCTGCAACAACAAGTTTTAAGCTAGGTGTTTTGTGCTTTCTTTTTGCTTGTCTTCCTAGAAAGCTATAAACTTTTTGCTCTGCATTATCTCTAATAGTGCATGTATTGTACAAGACCAAATCGGCATTTAATTCATTATCTGCTTTGGTGTATCCCATTTTCTCTAATGTCCCAGCCATTCTCTCAGAATCAGCCTTGTTCATTTGGCATCCAAATGTGGTTATCCAATAACTGCCAGTAGTTGAATACTTTTGAGTTTTTTTTTCGTCTGATTTTGTTTTTGTTAGCACTTTGCTAGGAATTTTTTATGATTCTTTAATTCAAAATTACAAGTTAAATAATTTTGCTGCAATATTTTTGAGGGCGAGCGAGGGGATTCGAACCCCCGAATAGCGGCGCCACAAGCCGCTGCCTTAACCACTTGGCGACGCCCGCCTCACATATATAAATTTAACAACTCAAGGGTAATTTTTCATAGCTATTTTTATCTTTTAGAGAAATTTGAATTATTTTCTAATTCAGTAAAGTTTTCTTATGATTTAAAATAAAAGAAAATTTAAAAATTTGAGTAATTCCGGCACAGCTGAGGTTCTTATTCCCAGAAGCCTTTGTCTAATAGAAGATATAGATAACCTCATTATTGATGTAGAGGATTTATGTTCAGTTTCCATTAGTTGGGAGAATGGATTTGTTTCTGAGTTAAAGCCTTTAAAAAATAAAATTACAAAACCTAAAAATATTTTATTCCCAAGATTTGTTGAAACGCATTCGCATTTTGATAAATCTTTTACATGGGCAGACTTTCCTAATCTGGAATCAAACTATGGAGGAGCATTATCAGTAAATCTTGAAGAACATAAAACTAGAACTACAGATAAGGTTCTTGAAAGAGTTGAGAAATCATTAAAACTTGCCATACAAAATGGATACCGTGCCATTAGAAGTCATATTGATACATACAAAGGTCAATCTATTGATATTTGGATTGAACTTTTTAAATTACAAAAAAAAATTGCATCTGAGTTGACTTTACAATACGTTTCTCTAGCTCCATTGGAATTCTGGGATACAACTGATGGAGAAGATTTGGCAAAAATATTTTCCTCTAATGGAGGCATTTTAGGAGGTGTTATTTTACCCCCTTTCAATAAAAAAAATACAAGCAAATTTCTTGCAAAGATGCTTCTTCTTGCTAGTAAATATAAATTAGAAATTGATTTGCATATAGATGAATCAATTATTGAACCTGGAGCGGGAATAAAAGTTTTATTAGAAACAATCGAAAATTTAAATATTAATAGTATTCCGATCACTTGTAGTCATTTGAGTAGTCTTATTTCTTTAAGTAATAGAGAGATTTTAAATTTAGGGGAAAAAATGGCTGAGAAAAATATTAAGGTTATTGCCTTACCCCTAACAAATTTTTGGCTGCTCAATCGAAGTAATAAAACTACTTCATTAAAAAGACCAGTTGCGCCAATAAAGCAATTACAAAAATCACATGTGGATGTATCTCTTGGTAGTGATAATGTTCAAGACCCTTGGTACCCATTTGGAAATTTTGATCCTTTTTATACGTTGTCTTGCTCGATGCCTATGCTTCAACTAAATCCCTGGGAGAGAATGACTCTATCTTCTATTTTTTTAGCTCCAAGCAGATTATTAAATTTAAAATGGGATGGCTTAATTAAAAAAGGTTGTCCTGCTGATTTTGTGATTTTAGATGCACAAAGATGGGCAGATGTTTTTTCGAGCAATTTAAAGAGAAAAGTATTTATAAACGGCGATTTGTATTGCTAATTGGCTAATTTATATACAAAGCATAAAAATTTTTATTGATGATATCAAAACTTAAATTTATAGAAAAATTTAGAGAAGTCAAAAACTTAGAGATCATTGAAAATAAATCCGATGTAAAAAGACTTTCAAAAGATTTTTATAACTACTCTCCAATCCTTACTGAAAAATTAGAAGAATGTATTGCTGATTTGGTGGTAAGACCTAGTGATTATAAAGCGGTAAAGGAAGTAGCAGAAATTTGTTGGGAATTTTCTATCCCACTTACTTTAAGGGGTTCAGGTACAGGTAATTATGGACAAGCTGTCCCATTATTTAAAGGAGTTGTAATGCAGATGAGTCAATTAAATAAGTTAGAAGAATTTGATCCAGATACAGGCTTTGTAAAAGTACAGTCTGGCTGTGTTATGGGAGATTTGAATAAACAATTAGAGAAATATGGGAGGGAATTGAGGTTACTTCCTAGTACTTGGAAAACTGCAACAATTGGAGGTTTTATTGCAGGTGGATCAGGAGGCATTGGTTCCATTAGGTGGGGATTTTTAAGAGATCCAGGAAATCTTATAGGTTTAGAGGTAGTAACGATGAATGAAAAACCTGCATTGTTAAAATTTGATGCTGAAGAATCCGAACCTCTAAATCATGCTTATGGGACTAATGGAATAATTACTTCTTTATTACTTGCTACTGATATCAAACGTAAGTGGTACTCAATAGTTATCGACTGTATTGAATTTGAAAAAACAATAGAAATATTAAAAACTCTTACTAGCGCAGCAATTAATCTGAAATTAGGAGCAATTCTTGAAGAAGAAATTGTAGATCAAATGCCAAAATGGTTTAAAAGTAAATCTAAAAGTCACAAGATATTAATTCAATCTACTCTTGGAGGAATAAAAACCATCGAGCTAATTTGTAAAAAATTTAAAGTTGAATCTACCCTACTTGGTGAAGAAGAAAAGCTTGTTAACGGAATTTCTGAAGTCGTATGGAATCATACAACTCTTCATATGAGGTCTAGGGATAAAAATTGGACGTATTTACAGATGCTTTTGCCACTTAATAATGAACTAGAATTAATTAATTTTTTGAAAAAAAAATGGGGTAAAAAAGTTCTTTGGC
>QCPF01000007.1 GCA_003212655.1 Prochlorococcus sp. AG-436-D21
AGGGACTGTTACGGCTAATTATTCAGAACTTGGAGGAAGGATCCCCATCCCTGCCCCAGCTGATTTGGGAGATTTATCTGGATTCAAAAATGGTTTTTTATCTCCTATAAGTATGGCGAATGGAAAGAAATTCAAACCTGGTAAGGCTTATAAGGATAGTAAACTTTGCAATATGGTGACCGTTCAGGAATTATCAAAAAGATATCCTGCAGAGAAGATTATTGTAAATTCTTTATATCCTGGATGTGTAGCTGATACAAAACTTTTTAGAGATACACCTTGGTTATTTAGATTCCTTTTCCCGATATTTCAAAAATACATAACAAAAGGATATGTTTCACAAAGACTGGCAGGAGAGAGGGTAGCAAAAGTGGCAACTTATAAAGAATTTGCTAAACCATCAGTCCATTGGAGCTGGGGAAATCGTCAGAAAACAGGCAGAAAAGCTTTTTCTCAAAAGTTGTCAAAAAGAATAATTGATACAAGAACTTCTCAACAAACTTTTGATTTAACAAGCCAATTGGTTGGATTAGATTAATTTGGACTAATCAAACCCTAGTAAATCAAAAATTTCTCTATCTTTAAGTGGATTGCCTTCTAGAGGTTCTACGTTTTCAAGCATATTTTTGGCAAGAGATAAATATTCATTTTGAACTTCAATAACATCTTCAGTTGGTTCCATTTCAAAAATGGTGCATTTTTTTAGCCTTGATCTTCTGATGGCATCGACATCTTTAAAATGAGCCATGGTCTTTAAACCTGTTTTTTCATTGAATTTATCAATTTGGTCTGTATCTTTTGATCTATTTGCGACTACCCCACCTAATCTGACTTTATAATTTCTTGCTTTTGCTTTAATTGCAGAGACTATTCTATTCATAGCGAATATTGAATCGAAGTCATTAGCAGTAACAATTAGACAATAATTTGCATGTTGCAAAGGAGCTGCAAATCCCCCGCAAACAACGTCTCCAAGGACATCAAAAATAACAACATCAGTATCTTCAAGTAAGTGATGTTCTTTTAATAGTTTAACTGTCTGACCAGTTACATACCCCCCGCACCCTGTCCCAGCAGGAGGGCCTCCACTTTCAACGCACATTACGCCATTAAAGCCTTCAAACATAAAATCGGTTGGCCTCAATTCTTCGCTATGAAAATCTACCTCTTCAAGAATATCGATAACTGTAGGAACCATTTTGTGCGTTAAAGTGAAAGTGCTATCGTGTTTAGGGTCACATCCAATTTGTAGAACCTTTTTACCTAATTTTGAGAATGCCGCAGAAAGGTTTGATGATGTAGTTGATTTTCCGATGCCGCCCTTTCCGTATACGGCAATAACTAAAGCCCCTTCTTCAATATTTATTTTTGGATCTTGTTTTACTTGAACACTTCCTTCTCCATCAAGAGGTCTATTTATAGTACTTGTCATTTAAAGCTTAAAAACACATTATTATTTATATTCTTGCAGCGTAAATACACATGAAATATGTTTCTAAACAAATATGTATTTAATTGTATTAAAAGTGGGAAATATGTTCTTATAACTGAATTTTAAGCATGAAATCTATTAAATTATGAGTGAAAATACTCATGACTTAATTATAGTTTATTAGTAAACAAATTAGCTGAAATATGCTTTGGCATCGTAAAGAGTTTCATCGCTTATCTCTGGAATTCCTCTCAAGATTGCGTATTTTTCAGTATTTGTTTTGACTTTACCTCTTACAAAAAATGGAACTTTTGTTAATTCAGCTCTACCAGATTCAGTCCAGATAATTCCTTCTTTACTAATTTTTTCTTTTTTTTCGTCAGAATTTAAAAAGTCCTTTGTTTGCTTAGCTGTATGTCCTAAATGGCTTTGATGACCATCAACAAACTCAAAGTCATGTTTGAACATATCAATTAGATGCTCTTCTAAGCCCATCATTAGTGGATGCACCCAGTTATCAAAAATCACATTTGCTCCTTCCCATCCCATTTGAGGGCTGTATCTTGCGGGAACATCTTGAACATGCATTGGTGTACTTATTACTGAACATGGAATACCGAGCCTTTTTGCACTATGCCTTTCCATTTGGGTCCCTAAAACTAGTTCAGGGGCAGCTTTCTTCATAGCATCTTCCACTTCTAGATAATTGTTGGTTATCAGTGCTTCTAAATTCAGATCTTTTGCAGTTGCTCTTACCTGTCTTGCCATTTCCCTACTGTATGTACCAAGACCAACTACTTCAAAACCCAATTCCTCTTTGGCAATTTTTGTAGCCGCGATTGCATGTGTTCCATCACCAAAAATAAAAACCCTTTTGCCAGTTAAGTAATTAGAGTCAACTGATTTTGAGTACCAAGGAAGTTTTGATTTATTTTCTAATTCTTCTTTATTAGTCAAGGGGAGATCCAACTTGTTATGAGCTTCATTTATAAATTCAATTGTATTTTTTATTCCAATTGGAATAGTGTTTGTATATTCCATTCCAAAGTTCCGTTTAAGCCATTCGCATGATGCTTCCGCAATTTCTGGATAAAGACAAATATTTATTTCAGCATCAATTAGTCTTTCAATATCATCTGGACTTGCACCTAATGGAGCAACTACGTTTGTATCTATTCCTTGCTCTGAAAGTATGCGTTGGATTTCAATTACATCATCTCTGCATCTAAATCCCAGTAATGAAGGGCCAAGTATATTGACTTTTGGTCTGCGACCTAACTCCTTCCACCTTAGTGGATTTATTTTTTCTGAAGAACTTACTTTCTCTTTCAAAAGAGTTCTTGTTAATTGATAAAAAGTTTCTGAAGCTCCCCAATTTTCTTTCTTGCTATAGGCAGGTAATTCAAGATTAACAATTGGCATATCAAACCCCATTCCTTTTGCAAGAGCCCCAGGTTGGTCTTGGATTAATTCTGCCGTACAACTTTCTCCAACTAAAAGAGTTTTGGGTTTAAATCGTTCGACAGCTTCCTTAATATTTTTCTTCACTAATTCAGCTGTATCGCCTCCAAGGTCTCTAGCTTGGAAAGTTGTATAAGTTACTGGAGGTCTTTGCCCCCTCCTTTCAATCATTGTAAAAAGAAGATCTGCATATGTATCTCCTTGAGGGGCATGAAGAACATAATGAATATCTTTCATTGAAGAGGCAATTCTCATCGCACCAACATGTGGTGGTCCTTCATATGTCCATAGAGTTAATTCCATATTCTTTTAATGAGTTACTAAAGTTTTTGTAGTTAGTATTTGATTCCTTCTTAAAGGTTTAGAGAAGAGACCTGCTAAGTCTGCGGCTTGATCAATACCATGAATTGGACTGAATACCATTTCTATTGACCACTTAGTACTAATTCCTTCGGCCTCCAGTGGGTTAGCTAAACCCATTCCACAAACTACTAAGTCTGGATTAGATTCCCTAACTCGATCTAGTTGTTTTTCTACATGTTGTCCTTCGACAATTTTTGTATTATCAGGCAATAAATTAATCTCCTCTTTCATTAAATCTTTATTTAGGTAAGGAGTGCCCACCTCTATAAGATCCATTTCGCATTCATTATGCAAAAATCTTGCCAAAGATATCTCCAGTTGCGATTCAGGAAGAAGAAATAATCTTTTCCCCTTAAGTATTTCTTTGTGAGATTCAAGAGCAAGTTTTGCTCTATTAATTAAAGGCGAAATAATTTCATGAACTTTAAGTTCATTAATTTTGAAAGCTTTCGCTGCAGCTAAAAACCATTCAGTACTTCCTTCAATACCAAGAGGAAATGGAGCTGAAATTATTTCACAACCACGATGTTTTAGGTCTCGAACGGTATCACTTAAATAAGGCTGAGTTAATAAAACTTTTGTATTTTTGCCAATCTTTGGTAATTCTGTTGATTGACGGGGTGGGAAGCTCTCAATATTTGAAATTCCTAAATTTTTAAAAATCTTTTTAAACCTATCCTCTACATTATTTGCAAGAGTCCCAACTAATAATAATTTCTCCTCATTTGATGACTCCATTAAAGGAATCAAAGCTTTTAAGGCGCCATCCTCTCCTTGGGTAAAAGTTGTTTCTATCCCACTGCCAGAGTAATTAACGAATCTCACTTGACCTAAAAATCTTTTATTTAATTTCTCTGCGACAGTGGCAAGATCTAATTTGATTACCTCACTTGGACAAGATCCTACTAGAAAAAGAGTTTTTATTTCTGGTCTTCTCGAAATAAGATCATTTACCACTCTATCTAATTCTTCATGAGCGTCAGCAAGACCAGCAAGATCTTTTTCTTCAAGAATAGCTGTCCCAAATCTTGGTTCAGCAAAAATCATAACTCCTGCTGCGCTTTGAATTAAATGAGCACATGTCCTTGAGCCTACAACTAGAAAAAATGCATCCGGCATTCTTCTGTGGAGCCAAACTATTGAAGTTAACCCACAAAAAACTTCCCTGGGACCAGTTTCTTTATTAAATTCAACTTTACTCATTAAAAATTTTCAAGAGCTTATAGTTCAAGCTTGCATACACTTTTTAATTTAAGAAAGTAATTAATAAGTTCTCTTACAAAATGAACACATTTAAAAAACTTATATGAATGTTTAAATACTTAAATGGGAATTATAAAAAAAACTTTTGGGGCGTATTTTAATTTCTGTAGAAGGAATTTCCTTGACTTATTTTTGAAAGCTTCCACACATTTCTAGCAATTTTAGTTGCTAATAATCCTGCTCTTTCTAACTTGGATTTCCCGGGCTTTGCCCCAATTAGAGCTGTCACTTCTGAAGTGGTTAAAGGTGCTCCAGTATTTATAGCTAATTGGGTTAACTCCAATCTGTCTCTAAGGTTCTTAAGATTTACTTTTTCAATTTTATCTTCTTCTAACCAACTAAAAGATGGATCTTTCTGAGATAGTTTTTGCATCAAGCTAAGGCTAACTAATCCAAGAGTTTGATCAGGAGTTAATTCTTTTTCAGTACCAGAAACATTTGGTTCTTTTTTTTGAGAAGTTCCCATAAAAATGCATATCTTTTACTTGAAGTTATCGTTTTGTTGGAAGCATGCAAGTAAATTTAATAGAAAAAATGTACCATTATCCGTTATAGTCGCGTGAATGGAACCAACTTCTAGTTTAAACAGAGGGGAACGAAAAAAAGGAAGTTCCCTTGTCACAGGATCTGAGGTGCAATCTCAGGCCAGTGGTGCAAGCTGTTTTATTACAACTGATTCAGAAAAGTCTTTGGTGTCCAGACAAGCAAGTCAAGTTGAGCAAATTGAGCTGAGAACATATGTTTTTTTAGATTCTCTTCAACCTCAATTAGCTGCATATATGGGGACGGTTAGTAGGGGTTTTTTACCTATACCTGGAGATTCATGCCTTTGGATGGAAGTTTCACCAGGGATGGCCGTTCATAGAGTCACTGATATTGCCTTAAAAGCAAGTAATGTAAGACTTGGTCAGATGATTGTTGAAAGAGCATTTGGCTCTCTTGCTTTGTATCACAAAGATCAAAGTACTGTTTTACATTCTGGGGATGTTGTTCTAGATGCTATTGGAAGTGAAGTTAGAAAAAGAACCAAACCTTCAACAAGTTGGACAGAAGTTATTCGAGCTATTACTCCAGATCATGCTGTTTTAATAAATAGACAAAACAGAAGTGGATCAATGATTCAATCTGGAATGAGCATGTTTATATTAGAAACTGAACCGGCTGGGTATGTCTTAAAAGCAGCAAATGAAGCAGAAAAAGCATCAAATATAACTGTTGTAGATGTAAAGGCAGTTGGCGCTTTTGGTAGATTGACTTTGGCTGGGAAAGAAGGAGATGTAGAAGAAGCAGCAGCTGCTGCTATAAGAGCAATTGATGAAATTTCAAATTATTGAGAATTTTTTAATTTAAACCAATTTCTTTTTTGAGGTAAGGTGACATAATTCTGGCGGCTTTACCCCTGCTTCCTAACTTACTTAGTTGTGATTGTGATAGCTCACCGTAAACACAGTTAGCTTCCTTTACCCAAAAAACAGATTCAAACTCCCCATTTGGATATTTTGGAGTCTTAAGAATTTCTCCCCAGCATATTCCAGTTGTATCCTTCACTAAGTTTCCTGAGGGATCACATAAAACCATACAACTTATAAATCTCGCGCTCCTGTAAGGACTATCAGAAAGTTCATTAATTAATTTTTTAATTTTTTCAGCGTTGCTTTTGGCATATCGAGCAGAATATATGCCTGGTCGACCATCTAAAACATCTACTTCAAGGCCTGAATCGTCAGCTAATGCCCAGGTTTTTGTTTCTAAAGCAGCTGCTTTTGCTTTTAAAAGTGCATTCTCAAAATATGTGTCTCCAGTCTCTTCGACATTTAAATATTCTGGTTGCTTCTGAACCCTTAAAGACAAAACATCCAGCATTTCCGAAATTTCAGAAACTTTATTTTTGTTGCCACTGGCAATAGTTAGAACTGGATTGTTCAAAATAATAAATAATTTATTGAGAATATTATCTTACTTCAAGGCTAGATACGGAGACAGGAAAGGTTGAACATTCCACACCTGTGTAGACAGGGCCTGCCTCGTACGGAAATAACATAATGTAAATTTTTTCTTAACACAACAGTATGTTTTGATGCACTAACTAATTTGCATAAGTATTGACATATCAATAATACCAAGGGTGATAAGTTTAACTTATGAATGATAGAAAAAACATTAATGGAGATTTTATCGAAAACGCTTGACTTATAAGTACTCAATGGATCATTCTTCGAATTGAACATTCCACATTTAGTAATTAGTAGACAATGGCTACAGAAACAATGGGTATCGCTCTCGGCATGATCGAGACACGCGGACTTGTACCTGCAATCGAAGCAGCAGACGCAATGACAAAGGCTGCAGAAGTTCGCCTTATTGGTCGTGAATTCGTAGGTGGCGGTTATGTCACAGTATTAGTCAGAGGAGAAACAGGCGCAGTTAACGCAGCTGTAAGAGCTGGTGCTGATGCTTGTGAAAGAGTTGGTGACGGTTTAGTTGCAGCTCACATTATTGCTCGTCCTCACAGAGAAGTTGAACCTGCTCTTGGTAACGGTGAATTTCTTGGTCAAAAGGACTAATAAATTAATGCAAAATTTATAAATTTTGCACAATAATTATTTTCCCTACACAGACCTAAATTTATCCTTATGAGTAAGAAGTATGATGCAGGGGTAAAGGAGTACAGAGATACCTACTGGACTCCTGAATATGTACCCCTAGACACCGATTTACTAGCCTGTTTCAAATGTACAGGTCAAGAAGGTGTCCCAAGAGAAGAAGTTGCAGCAGCTGTTGCTGCTGAATCTTCAACAGGTACTTGGTCAACAGTTTGGTCCGAGTTACTTACAGATTTAGAATTTTATAAAGGACGTTGTTATCGAATCGAAGACGTTCCTGGAGACCCTGAAGCTTTTTATGCTTTTATTGCATATCCTTTAGATCTTTTTGAAGAAGGTTCTATTACAAACGTATTAACATCTCTAGTAGGAAACGTTTTTGGATTTAAAGCTCTAAGACACCTACGTCTAGAAGATATTAGATTCCCAATCGCTTTCATCAAAACTTGCGGTGGTCCACCAAATGGAATCGTAGTTGAAAGAGATCGTTTAAACAAATATGGAAGACCTTTACTGGGTTGTACCATTAAACCTAAATTAGGATTATCTGGTAAAAACTATGGTCGAGTTGTATATGAGTGCCTTAGAGGTGGTCTCGATTTAACGAAGGATGACGAGAATATAAACTCTCAGCCATTCCAACGTTGGAGAGAAAGATTTGAGTTTGTTGCAGAAGCAGTTAAGCTTGCTCAGCAGGAAACTGGCGAAGTTAAAGGTCACTACCTAAACTGTACTGCCAACACTCCTGAAGAACTTTACGAAAGAGCTGAATTTGCAAAAGAGCTAGATATGCCAATCATCATGCATGATTATATAACTGGCGGTTTTACTGCAAATACTGGATTAGCAAACTGGTGTCGTAAAAATGGCATGCTTCTACATATTCACAGAGCGATGCATGCTGTTATTGATAGACATCCAAAACACGGTATCCATTTCAGGGTTCTAGCAAAATGTTTGAGACTCTCCGGAGGTGATCAACTACATACTGGAACTGTTGTTGGAAAACTAGAAGGTGATCGTCAAACAACTCTAGGTTACATTGACAACTTAAGAGAGTCATTTGTTCCCGAAGATAGATCAAGAGGTAACTTCTTTGATCAAGATTGGGGTTCAATGCCAGGAGTATTTGCTGTCGCATCAGGTGGTATTCACGTATGGCATATGCCTGCACTTCTAGCGATTTTTGGAGATGATTCTTGTCTTCAGTTTGGTGGAGGAACACATGGTCATCCATGGGGTTCAGCTGCTGGAGCTGCAGCCAACAGAGTTGCTCTAGAAGCTTGCGTAAAAGCACGTAATGCTGGTCGCGAAATCGAAAAAGAGAGTAGAGACATTCTTATGGAAGCTGCTAAACACAGTCCTGAATTAGCTATCGCTCTTGAAACTTGGAAGGAAATTAAGTTTGAATTTGATACCGTCGACAAACTTGACGTTCAAGGTTAAACCAGATTTCAAAATTGAGGAGATTCTTCTCCTCAAACTTCTACAAATCTCGTTCTATTACGAGTAATTTCATTCACATTTAAATTAATTATGCCTTTCCAGAGCACAGTAGGCGACTATCAAACAGTTGCAACCCTGGAAACATTCGGTTTCTTACCACCGATGACCCAGGAGGAAATTTACGATCAAATTGCATACATAATTGCTCAAGGCTGGAGTCCTGTTATTGAGCATGTTCATCCTAGTGGAAGTATGCAAACTTATTGGTCTTATTGGAAGCTCCCATTCTTTGGGGAAAAAGATCTTAACTTGGTTGTAAGTGAATTAGAGGCATGTCATAGAGCATACCCTGATCATCATGTAAGAATCATCGGATACGATGCTTACACTCAAAGCCAAGGAACAGCCTTTGTAGTTTTCCAAGGACGTTAAATCTACTTTTATGTAGTAAATATCTTTCTCCAAAAAATATTTTTGGAGAAAGTTTTTTCAAAAGAGTTTCACATTTGAAGATTATGTCAAAAAAAACCAGTAGAGAGATTGCACTAGAAAGAAGAAAGGCGATGAGTGATAGCGGTAAAAAAGCTGCTGCTTATTCTTCAACTACTAAAGATAGAGTTCGATCTTCTCAAGATATACAGATTTCTGGTACTCAGTCTTCTCCGAATAATCAAAATAATACTAAACCGGTTACAAAACATATCACACAAACTCAGGTAAGTAGAAATTCTTCTTCAACAACTTTATCTAGTAAAGAGCTTGTAATAGAGAGAAGAAAAGCAATGTCTACTCATGGGAAATCAGCAATAACTTCATCAGATAGAACTCGTACTGATGTTAAAAAAGAAAGTCCTGTAAACAAAGTTAAAACTTCCACAAACAAAAATCAGGATGTTCAAAACTCACATAATACAGAAACTAAAACATCAAAACCAAACGTTAAAAGAAGAATTAATCAAAAGAGAAAGCCTATTACTAATACGAGTAGAGATATTGTTTTGGCGAGAAGAGAAGCTCAATCTAAGCATGGTAAATCAGCAACTAAACAAAATACCAGTGCAGCTTCTTTAGCTAGAAGGGGAGATCCAGATTTAAGTAGTAGAGAGATTTCTCAGAGAGTGAGAGAGCTAAGAAGTAAAACTGGCGCCACAGGTAAAAAAGGTAATGGTAAATGTAGACCATGTGGTCCAAATAAGAATGGAGCCAAACAAAATATTGCTGATGCTAGCTGGAAAGTTGGTAAAAGTGAAACTGATTCAGGTCAAATAGTTACTGGAACACAAGCTAATAGATCTTTAAAAACTACAGGTAATGAAGCAAGTACATGCAGAACTGTCACTGGCACTCAATATATGGGATCAGAAGTAGTTGACCAATTTTGTCAAGATAGACCAAGTTATAAACAACCACTTAGATCTACTGTTACCTCTACGACATCAGGTAATAAAGTAACTGGAAATGAAGTCGGTAGATCTGAGAGGGTCACAGGCGATGAGCCTGGGACTTGTAAAAACCTTACAGGTACTGAATATGTATCTGCTAATCAATCACAGAAGTATTGTGGTGATGTTCCAAAAAATCCTTCAAAGGTTAAACATAGTACTACAACTGATGGATTAAAAGTATCTGGATCACTTCCTGGTAGATCAACCCTGGTTACTGGAGATGAATCAGGTTCTGGACATCAGTTAACTGGAGATCAATATCTTGGCTCAGAGCCAAATCCAAAAGGTAAAGTATTTGAAAAAGTAGGCAGTTACAACACTCTCAATGGGAATAATGTAACTGGTACAGGGGTAGGAAGATCAGACCATATGACAGGCAATGAACATGGTAGTTGCAAAAATGTAACTGGTGATGAGTATATAGGATCTCAACAATATGAGAAGTTTTGTGGTTCAAAACCAAAACCAGAAGCTAGAAAAGTAGGTTTAAGCCTTTCTTCAAAGTCAAATTTAATAAGCGGTACTATGACAGGAAGATCCAAAATAGTAACTGGGGATGAACCAGGTTCGTGCAAAGTGTTAACAGGAACACCATACGCAGGCTTAGATCAGATTAATGATAATTGTAGTACCGATATTTCGGAAGATATGAAATCCCGATCAACAGTTAATTCTGGAAATAATTCAAATGCCAGACTTACAGGACAACAACCAGGAATTGGCGGAGTAATGACAGGTGCTAAGAAAGGTGCTTGTAAAAACCTAACAGGGACTCCTTATGTTGGAGGAGATCATTTCTCACAAGCTTGTGATAATCCTCCACATGATACTTCTTATGCGAATCCGGAAAAGTCAACTGGTAACTCTTGGAACGAATTCTCTGTTAAATCACCATCAAGAGAAAAATATTCTGAAAAAAATACTCAAGGTGTTACGGGTAATGAATATGAAAATGGTTCAAAGGTAACAGGACCTTTTGATATGGCAGTTGATAAGGTAACTGGTACTGAAAAATTTAGATTTGAACCGAATAAAAATATTACTTATAAACAAAAAATGGAAATTGAAGAGGCAGACCGTGCTGCAAAGACACCAGAAAAAAGAGTCGCATCAAGGATTACTGGTGAAGGACAATCAGTAGGAAACGTAACTGGTGATGATTGGGATCGTGGGGATAAGGTAACAGGTACAGAGGGAGCTTCTTCTAGAAAGCGAAATCCATCAAGAGCAGGATTCATGAGCGCAATGCCGCCTATGGAAGTTAAAAGAAATGAGGAAACAGAAAAACCAGATTTCTTGATAACTGGATCTAGTGGTAATACTCGTGAAGGACAACTTGTTACCTTTTCTGGTGGTGCAAGAGGTTAATTAAATAATGCCTTTAAGAGGACTGGCTAAAGCCAAGAACTTCACATTGGGGCCAACAGCTCCAATGAAAACTTTTACTGAAAATATCCATATACAAACTAAAGAATCAAATAATTCCCCATTTTCTGGAAAGTCTCATAAATTGACCAATAATATCCAAAATGAAAATCTATTTAGGTATGAAAGCAAAATAAAAAGTGATTTTGACGAAATTGTTCCAACTCTCAAGGAAATTGCTCGAATTCAACATCACGAAGATTTTATAAATAAGGCTCAGAAAATTTCAAGAAAAAATTTGGGAATAGATTTACCACTGCATGTATTAGATAAATCTTGGGTAAAACCACTTGATATGAGAGCTTTATATGCATGGTGTGCTTTCAAGCAGCATGAGAAACTTAGCGACAATTTTTTTAAAAATGATCCACTTGAAGGTGCTTCAGGAAGCAGAGGTGCGGAAGATTTTGAAAAATTTCTTCTAGATTGTGGAATACATTTACTTGATATAACTCCTTGTTCAGATGGGCGATTAGCTCATTCAGTAGCATATGTACTGAGAATACCTTTTAGTTCAGTAAGAAGAAGATCTCACGCTGGTGCCCTTTTTGATATTGAAAATACAGTAAATAGATGGGTTAAAACTGAACATAAAAGATATAGAGAAAAAATGCCTAATGAAGCGCATAAAGATACCAGGTACTTAAAAGTTGTAACTTATCATTTTAGTTCTGTAGACCCTTTGCATCAGGGATGTGCAGCTCATGGGAGTAATGACGAGTTAGCTGCAGAAGAAGGTAGAAGTAAACTATATGCTTTCAAAGAGGCTGTAGAAAATAGCTTTTGCTGTGGTGCTTCTGTGGATTTAATGTTAATTGGACTCGATACAGATACTGATTCATTAAAAATACATTTACCAACTAACGATGGAGGGATTGATTTAGAAAAAACTATTTCTACTTTGGAAATTTATAATTCAACAATAAATTTTTCAAAAGAGGATGCAGAAAGAGAAATTTGCCAGACAATTTCTATGCAATCTTCAAAAAATAAACTCAGTGGACTGGAAAAATTTATGTATAAATTAATTGTCAATAATATTTCTCAAATCGATTATGTTAAGAGTTTTCATAATGGTTCTTATGAAGATATTGGACATGCAGAGAGGTTTATTGGAGTTGGTATAGGTTTTAAAGAAGTACATCTCAGAAATTTAACTTATTTTGCTCATTTAGATACAGTCGAAGAAGGGGCTCCAGATTTAGATGTAGGAGTGAAGATTTTTACTGGATTAAATGTTTCTCAAGATCTACCTATTCCGGTAGTTATAAGATTTGATTACTCTGGAAAAGTGCCTGGGGCAAAAGAGAGGGCAATAAAAGATTGTGAAAGAGTTAATAATGCGATATCAATTAGATATAAAAATTTAGTTGATCAAGGTTTGTTACATACTTGCTCTACTATTAGAGATAGGGACAACATTCATTCCGCCAAAATTATTGGAATGTCTTTAGATAAAAAAACAGAGGAGGCTCACTAAATTATGTTGATTTGCAAGGTTGTAAAACCACTTGTTTCTACCAATAGGATTCCTGGTTTTGAACATAAACATCTGCAGGTTGTATTAGATGGTTCATCTAAAAAAGTTGCAGTTGATGCTGTTGGATGTAAGCCAGGAGATTGGGTTATTTGTGTTGGAAGTTCTGCTGCTAGGGAAGCAGCTGGAAGCAAATCTTATCCAAGCGATTTAACGATTGTTGGAATAATTGATCATTGGGATCCTGACAAGTCATAAAAAAAGGAGGATATAAATTGTGGAAATTATGAAGGTATTAGGAAGAATGGTATGTACTCAAAGAGTCGCTGGTTTAGGACATATGAATTTAAGAATTTTGGAAAATAATAAGGGCAAGAAATTAGTTGCTGTTGATCCTGTTGGTGCTACAGAAGGTAACTGGGTTTTTACAGCTAGTGGCTCTGCTGCGAGATTTGCATGCCCTAATCCAGAAGTTCAAACCGATTTAACTATTGGAGGTATTATTGATTATTGGGAGAGTGACTAAAATTTTAACATCAAAAATTTATTGAGAAACTTTGTTGAATGTATAGTGTAATTAATCTTGAATAAAAATGTAATGTGGAATGAAAGAGAATCACCTTTGAGGATTGAAAAAAGATTTGAATTTGATCAATACTCAAAAATTAGTAAATTCATGGGGGAAATTGAGAAATTATGCAAAGAGAGGGATATCTATCCAAATATCAGCTTCGGTAAGAATTTTGTAAGTCTTTCAATATTTTTAGATAATAAAGAAATATCAGAAAAGGAAAAAGACTTTTCAATGGATATTGATAAATTTTATTTAGAGGATTAGTCCTTTTTAATAATTATTAGGTTTTGCAATATCTCTTTTGATTAAGGCCATTAAATATGTTGGGGCTTTATATCTACCAGGTAGACATCTATTTAAAGTCTCAAGATGACTCCAACACACTGTCTTTTCTATATCTTTAACTGAGCTTCCTTTTAAGATTAATAGTCTAAGAGCTTTGCAAAATAAAGGATAACCTGCTTCTAGTTCATCTATATTAAGCTTTGCTGCTGACATAGATCAAAGATGAATTTTCAACTAATAATCTATACAACTATGGTGCACAATTGGTTCATATTTCAAATTTCTCAATAATTAGAAATTAATCTAGAAATGCGACGCAATCTATTTCAACTAAAACTCCTTTTGGTAGAGATGAAACTTCCACACAAGCCCTTGCTGGAGGATTCTCTATATTAAAAAAATCACTATATATTTTATTGACAATTTGAAAATTACTTAAGTCCGTTAAGTAAATAGTTGTTTTTATTACATCCTCTATTTTGGCTCCACCAGCTTTAAGAACTTCTGCAAGATTTTTTAAAACTTGAATAGTTTCCTTCTCTATATCACCTAAACATGTTATTTCATTTAAAGCTGGGTCTATAGCAATTTGACCAGAACAATAGATAAAATCCCCAGCTTTTATTGCTTGATTATAAGGTCCTACTGGATCTGGAGCATTTGATGTTTTAATTACTTGTTTGGATGACATTTGTTTAAGAAGATACCTATCTATTTAAACCCATAAATCTTTATTTGCTCTTAAAAAAGTAAATTCTTCTAAATTTTTTGCTCTTAAGAAAAGGTTTATTTTCATCTCTTCATCAAGTAAAAATGGAATTGTCAATTCATTAAGTGAAAGTTTTTTTTCAACTTCTGAAAGTTTATTTTTTATATCTTGATCTTTTGGCTTGAGATTCAATGCCCACAATATATTTCCCTTTGTATATTCATGTGCACAATATATAAGAGTATTTTTTGGTAAAGATTTGATTCTTTCTAGTGAAGAAAACATTTGTTGATAAGTTCCCTCAAAAATTCTTCCACAGCCTCCAGAAAATAATGTGTCACCAATAAAAAGAACAGGATTTTCCCCATTCAAAAAGAAGGCAATATGTGAGCTTGTATGACCTAATACTTCAATTATTTTTACTTCTTCCCCTAAAATGTTTAAAGTTTCTCCATCTTTAACAGATACATTTTGAAAAGGGATTCGCTTTTTTTCTTTGGAGGAAGCAATCACCTTTACATTTGGCCATTTTTCAATAAGAGACTTCGTCCCTCCAATATGGTCTGAATGATGATGAGTTTGCAAAATAGCTTCTAAGTGCAAATTGTTTTCATTTATGTATCTAATAACTGGTTCGTGAACAGATGGATCTACAACTACAACGGATTTATCTTTTACCAACAACCAAATGACGTTATCACTTAAAACTCTAAGTCCGATTATATTTCGAGCTTTATTAAATTCCATTGTTAAATTAGAATGAAGAATCCTTGGAAGAAATTGATCTATGATTACTATAGCTTTACCAAAAGGAGCTCTGTTAAAAGATTCAATTTCAACTTTTAAAAAAGCTGGATTAGATTTCTCTAATGCGTTGGAAGAAAATAATAGATCATTAACCTTTGAATCAAATTGCAAAAGGGCAAAAGCTCTATTAGTAAGAAATGGAGATGTGCCTGTTTATGTAAGTTATGGTCAGGCTGATTTGGGTATTGTTGGGTATGACGTTTTACGAGAATCTGAATTAAAAGTCGCAAAATTATTAGATTTAGGATTTGGGGGTTGTCATATGTCTTTGGCGGTTAAGAAAAATAGCAATTATTTAAAACCAACCGATCTCCCAGCGAATTGTAAAGTAGCAAGTAAATTTATAAAAACAGCAAGATCTTATTTTGAAGAATTAAATATTCCTGTAGAAATAGTTCATTTGACAGGATCAGTCGAGCTTGGTCCTATTACAGGTATGGCAGAGGCAATAGTTGATTTGGTGGCAACCGGAAAGACTCTCAAAGAGAATGGTTTAATTAAAATAGATGATCTTTATTACTCGACTGCAAGACTAATTGGAAATCCTTTATCTATGAGGTTAGATGATAATCATCTCAGAGATACAATTTTATCAATAGAATCAACTAATTCTTTGTAGAAGATTAGCTAAATGTTTTTTAAAGATTTTAGAAGGATTAAAAAGTTAGGTAAATATTTAACTAAAGATAAAAAAACAATTTATCTAATCTTGATAGTTTTGTTACCTGTTTCTTTCTCTGGAGCTATTCAACCATTATTAGTTGGTCAAGCAATTACTATTCTAAAGAACGAAACTACAGATGTTTGGCTAAGTAAAACTTTCTTTGGGCAGTCGATAAATGCCATTATCGTAACTTTATTTATAACTGTTTTATTCAGATTAGTTCTGCAGGGATACCAGACTTACAATATCCAAGCAGTGGGACAACGTTTGACAGCAAGAATAAGAAGAGAGCTTTTTGATCACTCAATATCTTTATCCCTTAAGTATCACGATAAAATGCCTGTGGGGAAATTATTAACAAGATTAACAAATGATGTTGATGCTTTAGCCGAGGTCTTTGGTAGTGGGGCAGTTGGAGTCATTGCTGACTTCGTTAGTCTGATAGTAATTTCTTTGACAATGCTGTCAATTGATCGCGGGCTTGCCATTTTATTACTTTTGACTCAAATCCCAGTTTCATATTTTATTATCTGGCTTCAAAAACGTTACAGAAGAGCCAATTATCAAGTTAGGGAAGAATTGTCTCAACTTAACTCTGACTTTCAAGAGAATCTTCAAGGTTTAGAAGTCGTTCAGATGTTCAGAAGAGAGGATTTTAATAGCAAGAAATTTTCCAAAACTGGAGTTGCTTATAAGAAAGCAGTTAATGGAACAATATTTTATGATAGTAGTATTTCTGCGTTTATAGAATGGATTTCTCTTGCTGCAGTTTCCTTGGTGTTGGCGGTTGGAGGATATCTTGTTACTTCTGGAAATATTGGTTTAGGAACATTAACAACTTTTATTTTATATTCTCAAAGACTTTTTGAACCCTTAAGGCAGCTTGCAGAAAGATTTACTCAAATACAAGGAGGTTTAACAGCTGTAGAAAGAATAAACGAATTATTGGATGAAGAAATACAGATTAAGGACTCTTCTTCCGCAAAACATTTTTTAGAAGATGCTAAAAATGTAAATAAAAAATTTAAGGGCAAAATTGAGTTCAAGAATGTTAATTTTTTCTACAACGCAGGAGAACATATTATAAAGAATTTATCTTTCAAGATTAATCCAGGAGAGCATGTGGCTTTTGTAGGCCCAACTGGTTCAGGTAAGACCACCATAATAAGACTATTGTGTAGATTGTATGAACCTCAATCGGGTCAAATTTTAATCGATGATATAGATATCAAAGATATTCCTATTGCAACTCTTAGAAATATGTTGGGAGTAGTTTTGCAAGATACCTTTATATTTAGTGGAAATGTCGCAGATAATTTAAAACTGAATTCGAATCTAGACAATCTTGAATTAGAAAATCTTTGTTACGAATTAGGGTTAGATAATTTGTTAAAAAAATTACCAGAAGGTTTGAACACCTCACTAAGAGAAAGAGGGGGAAATCTCTCTTCTGGAGAAAGACAACTTCTTTCCGTAGCTCGAGTGGCGATTAGAAATCCTGTTATTTTAATAATGGACGAAGCAACAGCGTTTATGGATCCCTCAACAGAGGCTACTTTGCAGAAGGATCTTGAGAGAATTCTGTCAAAAAGAACAGCATTAGTAATAGCTCACAGATTAGCAACTATTGAAAGTTCTGATAAGATTTTAGTCTTGAAAGGGGGATCATTAGTTGAGGAGGGAACACATAGTGAATTAAGACTGAAAAAGGGTTTATATTTTCAGCTTTCTGAGCTTCAACAAAAGGGATTCGTGAATTTTTAATGATTTTTAGAAACCAAGGATCGTTAATAAAAAAATCAAACAGTATATCAAAGGATGAGCTGATAGATCTCTATGGTTTAAATTCTTATGAGTTCACTCAAACAACTAAAGAAGAAATATTTGTATGTAGTAAAAATAAAGATTTAGATCTAATAGAACTAGATCAACTTTTGCAAACTGTTGGTTGGAGCAGAAGACCTATAAGGAGGGTAAAAAGAGCTTTAGATTTCAGTATTTTGGTGGTTGGCTTATGGCGTCATGATGATAAATTCCCCAGACTAGTTGGATTTGCAAGATGTACTGGCGATGGAATTCTAGAAGCAACAGTTTGGGATGTGGCTATTAACCCTGTTTATCAAGGACTTGGATTGGGGAAAGAGATAATGAGATATGTCCTAAAAGAATTGAAAAATATTGGCATTTCGAAAGTAACCCTTTTTGCTGATGCTGAAGTGGTTTCATTTTACAAAAGACAAGGTTGGATTTTAGAACCTAGAGGGTCGAAATGTGCTTTTTGGTATGCAAATTAATCATTTTTTGTAGTAGTCAGAATATATAGATCTTGACGATTCGCCTTTTAACCATCTTCTTCTAAAGTGCCAGTTCTTAATCGCTTGGAAAAAAATATTAGTTCTTTCCCATTTCCTTGAACTTATAAGAATAGGAAAATTTAATTGTTTTAAATCTTTTTTTTTGTTTAATCTCCTTAAAAAATCTACATCTTCCATCAAAGGTATATTTTTAAATCCATTATTCTTAAAATAGGTTGTTCTATGAATTATTAAACCTTGATCACCATACGGTTGTTTAAAAAATTTACTTCTAATATTCACGAGAATTTCGAGGACTCTATAAATTATCTTTTTGTGATTAATTTTGAATTCAAAATAGTAAATAATATTCTTGTTTCCCTGTAAAAATGAGTTTATTTTTTTAAACCAATCATGAGTTAATCTTGTGTCTGCATGTAAAAATATGAGCCACTCTCCTTTTGAATTTTTAGCTCCAATATCTAATTGTAGACCTCGATTCCTTTCTTTGGATATAAATACTTTTGCTCCATAAATATTTGCTATATCAATAGTTTTATCTTCACTTCCACAATCAACAATTATGATTTCGCCCTCTTTCTTAATACTTGACAAGTCTGAAAGCAATAATGGCAAATTATTAGCTTCATTAATAGTTGGAATAATAATTGAGATTTTTGACAAGTCGATTACTTTCTATTTTCAATATCAATAATTGTATCAATATCAATTTTTTTCTCTAAAAACTTATATCTTAAATTTGTTTTAGCAAAATTATCAATTGTATTTTGAAGAACAGTTTCTGTCCCCCACTTTATGTTGATAAAAGGTAAATATATATGCGATGAAATTATTTCTTCTGATAAACCAATAAGCCAATATCCTCCATCATTAGATGGTCCTAAAATAAGATCATTTTGTTGAAGTTCTTTTAGAGTAGTCAATAAATCTTGATGGCATAAATCTGGAAGGTCAGTACCAATAAAAATAATATTTTTGATCTTATGTCTTGCACAAAATTTTTTGTTGATAATTATTTGCCTTTTCATTTTTTCTCCCAAGCAGCCTTTCCCCTGTAAATTAAATTTCTTTATGCCTAATTCTCTAGTCCATCTTTTACAGTTACCTACTCCCAAACCAGATATAGCAATAGAAATATCAATTAGTTTATTTTCTTGGAGAAATTTTGCGACTGAAATAGTGTGTTTGGTCATTACACTTTGAACCTTTGCAGAATTACTTTTACCTATATCTTTAGATAATCTTGTTTTGCATCTTCCAAAAGCATGCCATTTTGCCATGATAATAAGTAATGCTTTATCCAAAAATTTATTGCGATATAAAATAATTATATGCCTATAAAAAATAAAATTTTTCTTATTAATTTGAATGATTTTTTGTTAAGTAATTTTAAATTTATCCTGATCTTGTGATTTCCTAATGGCCAATTATTAAATTCCAACTAGATTAATAATCTAGATAATAAAATTTTGCAAGCAATTAATCCTATTTGGGCGGAAGTTCAACAATCACTTCAAAAAACTTTAAGTAAGCCTTCATTTGAGACATGGATAAGGCCTGCTAAATTTAATTGTTTTGAAAATGGCTTATTAACTTTAATTGCTCCAAATACATTTTCCAGTGATTGGTTAAGAAAGAATTATTGTCAAACTATCGAAAAGGCTGCAAAAGAAATATGCGGCCATGATGTAAAAGTTGTTTTTAAATCTGAAACAAATATAAGCAGAGATTCAACAAATAAAGAGAACCTAGATGAACAGATTGTGAATCATAAAACAAAATCATTTCCTAATAATAGTCAAGATATTTCTTCAAAAAATCGATCCAAAAATCCCAATGGTCTAAATTTACGATACGTATTTAAAAGATTTGTTGTAGGTCCAAATAGTAGGTTGGCTCACGCCGCTGCTTTGGCAGTTGCCGAATCACCCGGGAGAGAATTTAATCCACTATTTATTTGTGGTGGAGTAGGTCTCGGTAAAACTCATTTAATGCAAGCAATAGGCCATTATCGAGTAGAAATAGATCCAGAAGCAAAAGTTAAATATGTATCTACAGAAACTTTTACTAATGATGTTATTAGTGGTATTCGAAGAGATGGAATGACAGCTATTCGAGATAAATATAGAAATGTAGATTTGATTTTAATAGACGATATACAGTTCTTAGAAGGAAAAGAGTATACACAGGAAGAATTTTTTCACACTTTTAATGCTCTTCACGAATCAGGAAGTCAAATAGTTATTGCAAGTGATAGGCCACCAAATCAATTGTCGGGAATTCAAGAGAGATTAATTTCTAGGTTCTCAATGGGCATGACGGCAGATATTCAACCACCTGATCTTGAGACAAGGACAGCCATCCTTCAAAAAAAGGCAGAACAAGAGAGAATGAGTCTTCCAAGAGATTTAATTCAATTTATAGCAGGAAGATTCACTTCGAATATTCGAGAATTGGAAGGAGCATTTACTAGAGCTGTTGCATTTGCATCAATAACAGGCTTGCCAATGACAGTCCAATCAATTGCTCCAATGCTTGATCCGAATAGTGTTGGAGTAGTTGTTACTCCAAAACAAGTTATTAATAAAGTGTCAGATTTCTTTAAAGTTTCTACTGATGAATTGATCAGTTCAAGTAGGAGAAAACCAGTAAGTCAAGCTAGACAAATAGGTATGTATCTTATGAGGCATGGGACGGATCTAAGCCTACCAAGAATTGGAGATGAGTTTGGGGGCAAGGACCATACAACAGTAATGTATGCTATTGAACAAGTTGAAAAAAAATTATCTATTGATCCAAATATTGCAAGTCAAGTTCAAAAAATAAGAGATTTACTTCAAATAGATTCAAGAAAAAATTTATAGTTTCACTATTAACTACAAATAAAATTTCTAGGATCTTGATCATATCTATGTCTTAAAGGTAACTTATCTATTTCCTTGATATCACTGAGCGATTCAATTCTATTTAATGATTGCCTTAATAACCTCGCTGAAATGATTGGCATATCTCTTGGAACTGAGATTCTATTTTTTAAGTATCTTAAGGAGATTCCTGAAAGTTTTTTAGGGATTAATACTTCACCTGTGATCATATGGCTCAAAGCTGATCTTAATGATTCGTCAAAGGATTCTTTATTGTATGGGTTTACCTTTAGTAAATTGTCTTTATGCTTTATCACTCTTTTGAGAGCAATTTTTGCATAATATTTTGACTCATAATTTTGGTTTAATTCATAATTACCTAAACCCTCCCCAGTATCTATTAGCTTTGAGAAAGTAATCTGTTGTTCATTGCTTTCTTTATAACATCCTCCCATTTGTGGGGGTAAATCATGAGAATGAGTATGAAAATCTCCTTGAGTGCCTCTATACGCACTTGTCCCTTCAAAAAGGGTAAGCCAGTTATCTACATGACGATAATTAGATCTTAAATTAAAACCTTTATAGTAAATAAGTGATGCATTCATTCTCTCCATATAGGGAATAAAAATTATATCTCCAACACCAGGCTCAATATCACCCGTGTTAGAAACTGATGGATCAACAAACCCTGATTTTGAGCTACTTAAGATTTTATCGAGTTTAGAAATGGATTCTTTAAATCTTTTTTTTCTAAAAGAGTTATCTATAAAATTAAAGCTTTCTCGGCAGAGCCAATTACACCAGGACCTGAAAATTTCTCTTTCTAACTCTCTAATTTTGATAAGGTGACTAGATGTAATAAAAGATCCAAGTGCTCCGAATTCATTTTCTAAAAAAGCTATGATATCGTCGCTTTCAGTTATAACTTGCCCTTTAAATTCAATTGCAGGTAATTTCCCCGATCTGACTTTTTCAAGGAACCAACTTTCTTTTTGACCGTAGCAAAACATATTTATTTTTTTGACTCTGTATGGAATTCTCTTAAATTCAAGCCATAACCATATCTTCTGACAGTAAGGACACCAAGAATGCCTATCCCTATAAAGGGTAACTAGTACCTCATTTTTACTATGCCCAAACAATCTTAAATTTGAGTAAGAATTATTTATACCATGGACTCTATCAAGATCTTCAACTTCAAATTTATTTAAATCGTCCCATGTCAAAATTCCATTCATTGTGTGAATTAAAGCTATAAACTAACGTTATAATAATTGATTAAAAAAAGTCTTGGAATTTGAGTTTGATTTAATTGTTGTTGGCGCTGGATCTGGAGGACTTGCCGCGGCAAAACGTGCAGCTAGTTATGGAGCAAAAGTTGCAATCATAGAAGCAAATCTAATAGGAGGAACTTGTGTGATAAGGGGATGTGTTCCTAAGAAATTGATGGTTTATGCAGCTAAAAGTAAAAAAGATATGGATTCTTCTGAAGGATATGGATTAAAAAATGTAGGTATAAATTTTGAATCAAATATTTTGTTGAAGAATGTTAGAGAGGAGATTTCTAGATTAAGCAACTTACATAGAAATTCTTTAAAAAAGTTGAATATAACTATTTTCGAAGGCTTAGGGAGATTTATTACTCAAAATGAATTAGAAATTATTTGTTCAAATACAAAGAAAATTAAAAACAAAATAAGTTCAAAAAAAATTCTTATTTCAGTTGGAGGTAAACCAAAGAAATTAAATATTCCTGGGGTAGATTTGGCATGGACTAGTGATGATATTTTTGAATTAGAAAAGTTTCCCAAATCAATATTAATAGTAGGAGGTGGATATATTGCTTGTGAATTTGCTTCTATTTTCAGAAATTTAGGTACTGAAGTAACTCAATTAATTAGAAGTCAACATTTACTTAATGGTTTTGATGAGGATCTTTCTTCATGTCTAGAGGAATCACCTACTTTTACAGAAATCAATATAATCTCCAATACTCAACTAAAGTCTATCAAGAAAGTAAATGGAAATCTGGAATCTACCCTAGACTCGGGAGATACACTCTTAACTAATAATATACTTATTGCTACAGGAAGAGAACCAAATCTTTTGCCTTTAAATTTAGATTTTTTAAATCTAAAGATGGATGGCCAATATTTAGATGTCGATGAACTTAATCAAACAAGCAACGTAAATATTTTTGCAATTGGCGATATCATAAATAAGCCAAACCTAACTCCAGTAGCAATAGAACAAGGGAGAGTTTTTTCGGATAATTTTTTTAATGACCAAAAAAGAAAAGTAAATTATGAATATATCCCTAAGGCCGTTTTTACTATTCCAGAAATTTCAACAGTTGGCTTAAGTGAGAAAAGAGCTAAAGAGATTTACTCTGAAAAAAATATAAAAATTTTCAAATGCAAATTCACCCCTATGTCTAATACCTTTAAAAAGAATAAATCAAAATGTATGTTGAAGATTGTAGTTCATAAGTTAACTGACAAAGTCCTAGGATGTCATATGTTTGGGGAAACATCGTCTGAGATTATTCAAATGGTATCAATTTCATTAAATGCAGGGATAACAAAAAAAGACTTTGATATTACTATGGCTTTGCACCCAACTATCTCGGAAGAATTTGTGACTATGTATGGATAAAATTATGAATTAGAAAATTTTAATTTTTCTTGAACAATCAGAAATACTATAAGTAATCCAAAGTAAATAAATAAACCTATCCTTAATTCCGAAAGGAAGTTAAATTCATTCAGGAAAAGTATTTTATCGAGAATGTAGAAAATATAGAGATTAAGTAAAATAAATCCTTCAATTCTTGTAATTTTCCCTTTGCTCCAGAAAATTGGTAAGCATGCAAAGGTAGTTAAAACCATAAAAGGTAAGTCAACTTTTATTAGACTCTGTTCAATTACTAAACCTTTAAATCCAGAAAAAATACTGCAACTTCCAAGGATTAAAAGTTGATTGAGTAAATTACTTCCTATTACATTCCCAATCGCAAGATCTGTTTTGCCTTTAAATGCAGCAATTATTGAAGTTACTAATTCTGGTAAAGATGTCCCAGTTGCGACGATAGTTAAACCAATAACAATTTCATTTACACCCAAAAGAGTAGCGAGCGTTTGAGAACCATTTACTAAAATATTTGAACCAAAGCTTAAAAGAAATATTCCCAATATTAACTTTAGTAAAATATTCATTTTCCCTTTATAGTTATCTTTTAATTCTTCTATCTCTGGTTCAGCATCTTTTGTTTCCTCTCCTTTCTCATTGATGGTATTGATTTCCCATATAGTATTTAAGATCAAACAAAATATTAGAAATACCCCTGCTTGCAATGTTAATAAGCCTGTTGATGACATAGCCCAAACTGCACAAGAAATTGCCATTAAAAGAGGCACATCTCTTCTGACTATTCTGCTTTTTACTTTAAGAGGTGTTATTAATGAGCTTATGCCCAACACAACGAGAACATTAAAAATATTGCTTCCAATTACATTGCTTGCCGCCAGCGAATCACTGCCTTTTAAAATTGAACTCAAACTTACCAACAACTCAGGAGAGCTTGTTCCAAGAGAAACAACTGTCAAACCAATTACTATTTGAGGTATTCCTAAAATTAAAGATAAAAATATGGCTCCTTGAATAAAGAACTCTCCTCCAACAAAAAGTAGAACTACGCCTAAAATTATTTCTATTATTGGAAATAAAAAATCACTCATATTTAGGATTTAATTTAGATAATAAAAATTTTCATAATTGGTTAATAACTATCCTCGAATATCTATAATTGATTGTCAATTTTAATTTGCTGTTAAAATTGATTAAATAGAAAAAATTTTGAAGACTTTAAACATAATAAAACCTGATGATTGGCATTTACATTTAAGAGAAGGTCTTGTATTAAAAAATATCATTCGGTTTACTTCGGAATATTTTGGAAGAGCCATTATTATGCCAAATACTAAAAGTCCCATAACATCAATCAATAGGGCTATTTCTTATAGGAAATCTATTGTTGAGGCGCTACCAGAAAGTTCTAAGTTTGAACCATTAATGACAATTTATCTTACGGATGACACTGATAAAGGTGAACTGATTAATGGTTTTAAAAATAATGTTTTTTTTGCGGCAAAATTATATCCTGCTAATGCCACAACAAATTCTAGTCATGGAGTTAGGAAAATAGAAAATCTATATAAGATCTTTGAATTAATGCAAGATTCTGGAATGCCTCTTTTAATTCATGGGGAAGTGACTGATTCTGAAGTAGATGTATTTGATAGAGAAGAAGTTTTTATAGATAAAGAACTTTCTCAAATAACCAAAAGATTTCCAAAATTAAAAATCGTTCTAGAACATATAACCACCGCTTACGCAGTGGATTTTGTGCAAGAAAATAATATTGGGGCTACTATTACTCCGCATCATTTGCATATAAATAGAAATGCAATGTTTTTTGGAGGCTTAAATAGTGATTTTTACTGCTTACCAGTTGCTAAGAGGGAAAATAATAGACTCGCTTTGAGGAGAGCGGCAACAAGTGGGGAAAAATGTTTTTTCTTGGGGACTGACTCTGCTCCACACCTTAGGAAGTGGAAGGCTTTTTGTGGATGTGCAGGCATTTTTAATTCGCCAGTAGCAATAGAAAGCTACTTAACAGTTTTCGAAGAGGAAGATGCTCTAGATAATTTTGAAAAGTTTGCAAGTTTGAATGGCCCTATTTTTTATAATGTCCCACCAAATAAAGAAAAATTAAAATTAGTTTCTAGACCTAACAAAATTAAAGAATATATCGATGTTGTTGAAGAAGAAAATATTGTCGGACAAATAAAACCATTTCATGCAGGTGAAACTTTACAATGGCAAGTTGAAGGAATAGTAAATTAAAAAATTAGATTTAATCTGACAATTAAAAGTGTAAATATTCCAATTTTTCTTGGTTAAATGGGTTACTTTCAGCTACGATTAGAAAGCGCAAATTCCTTTGGGAGTGTGGCGGAATTGGTAGACGCGCCGGACTTAAAATCCGTCGAGCGATTTAGCTCGTGGGGGTTCAAGTCCCCCCACTCCCATTATTTAATTATTTATTTTTAGTTCTGACGATAACTTCCAATAGTTGTTATGTTTTAACTAAGCAACCATAAATTAAAATGGAAAGTTTTTTCAATAATTCATTCGCTACTTTAATTGCTTATATCGGAATTATTTCTACCTATTTATTGGTTATCCCATTGTTACTATTTTACTGGATGAATAATAGATGGAATATTATGGGCAAATTTGAAAGATTAGGAATTTATGGCCTTGTATTTCTTTTCTTCCCAGGTTTAATTTTATTTTCTCCATTTTTAAATCTCAGACTAAAAGGAAGTGGTAAAGGTTAAATAATTGACTAAAGGAAAAGTTATACAAATAGGTTTATTTATTTCATTAATAGGATTAATTAGTTATAAATTTGCACCGCAAATAGGTTTGGATAATTTTACAGCGACTACTCTATCAAGTTGCATCTTGATTTTGATTGTTATTACTTGGGTAACATCTTATGTTTATAGAGTTGTAAATGGAAAAATGACTTTTATGGAACAAAGGAAGCGTTATAGAAAAGAGTATGAAAAAGTTGTTAATGATAAACTAGAAACCAAATTCAACTCATTGTCAAAGGAAGAGCAGCAAAAACTTATGGAAGACTTAGAAAAAAATACATAAATTTTTCATAGAAAAATATCTAAAAATTATGAAAGATAACAAAATGCAAATTACTAAAAATGAATCTTTATCTAAGGTAGATGAGATGTTTTGTGAGTTAAAAAATAAAAAAAAATTTGCTTTAATGCCTTTTATAATGGCTGGGGATCCCAATATTGAAATAACGTCTGAGATATTATTAAAGTTACAAGAAAATGGAGCTGACCTTATTGAATTAGGTATCCCGTATAGTGACCCACTTGCAGATGGTCCTGTTATTCAATTGGCAGCCTCTCGCGCCTTAAAGTCAGGTACTAGCTTAAGAAAAGTAATTAAACTTTTAGGTTCTTTAAAAGGTAAATTAAATATTCCCGTCATCCTTTTTTCTTACTTGAATCCATTACTATGTTTTGGCTTTGAAAGGTTTTGTGAGATGGCATCTGATGCTGGAGTTTCTGGACTAATAGTTCCTGACCTCCCTTTGGAGGAAGCTTATAAATTTTCTAAAATAGTTAGTAACCATTCTATGGACTTAATTTTATTGGTAGCGCCAACTACTCCTTTTGAAAGGATGAAACAAATATCAAATCATACAAAAGGCTTTACTTATTTAGTAAGTGTTACAGGTGTCACTGGTGAGAGAAACAAAATGGAAAATAGAGTAGAAAATCTTATTGCTAAATTAAAAGATGTAAATAACAATCCAATTGCTGTTGGTTTTGGAATATCAACTCCAGAACATGTTAATAAAGTTCGTGAGTGGGGAGCAGATGGAGTAATTATTGGGAGTGCATTTGTAAAACGAATCTCGAGCTCAAGTGAAAAAGATGTTGTCAATCATGTTGGTGAGTTTTGTAAAGAAATGCGTTTAGCTGCTGATCAAAAAAAATAAATACAAAGATAATTTATTAATTAAAAGAATTATTTATAGAAAATTAATTAAAAATGTTATAACCAATTTATTTTTGTTGTCTTTAAGATTCTTCTGTAGGTAATAATCTGATTTGTTTTCTTCCAAGCTTTATTTCGAATTCATCACCTGCTTTTAAATCAAGAAGTGCTGTATATGCTTTCCCAATCAGAAGATTCCCATTGCCTTGAACTGTAGCAATATAACTAAGTTTTCTTCCACCTTTCCCAATACCTGCAACTCCAGAATCACCAAGATTTACCCCTTTTGCTTCTAAAAGTGCTTCATAAAATGCTGTAAAGTTTAGGCGCTCACCTCCGTTTTTCTTAGTGGAAACATATCCACAGGCGCGAACTAGGTCAGATTTGCTAACATCACCAAGTTCTTTAACTTTTGCAAGGAGATCGCTACCAGTTAGCATAATTAATTAAAAGAAAGTTGTATTAAATAACATAGCAATCTGCGTGTAATATATGCAATTATTAAGTATCTATTCATTCTATTATTTATATTTAAAAATGGAAAAGTTTGTAGTTTTTGGAAGGTACTGTGAAGATGCAATTATTAAAAGGGAACCATTTCGGGAACAACATCTTAAGAGACTTAAAAACTTAAAAGATAGCGATATTTTAGTTACATTAGGGCCAACAAAATGTACCAAATATTTATTTGGAATTTTTAATGCTAATGATGTAAACGAGTTGAAAGATCTTATTGAGGAGGATATATATTGGGAAAAAGGTATATGGATTAATTATGATATTTATCCCTGGATTCAAGCATTTTAAATATGATTTACGAAAAAATTTAGTAATTATTAACTATTTATTAAAAGAATTAATTTAACTTAAAAATATATAATATTTTTGCTTTAATAATTCAATTATTTCTCTTATTTAGGAGTTAAAACTATATTATTTTAAATAATATTTATTTACTAGTATCTTGATTTATCTGGTTTACTAATGAGTCGATATCTAATTGATTATATGGTGGTGTTTGTTTTGTTTCTAGATAATCGTTCTTGATATTGTTTAACCATTTTTGCTCAATCTTTATAAGACTTTTTGCAATATTGAACATACCGCCTTTTTTATATAATTCTTCAATTTTGAGAATAATCTCGGAGGTTCTACTCGATTTAATATTTAATTCATTTGCTAAGTCTTTTTGGGTAAATCCATGCGTTTTTAACCAATCTTTAATGAAGGAGACGAGTTCTTTTTCTTCCTGTATAGATAATTTACTCATTCAATAAAAAGGAAATAACTTATTAAGCTTATTCTCTGCTCTTGCTCTTATTGAAGGAGTCATGTATTTGCTCCATATACTGAGTACTGCGGTGAGGGCTACAAAATCATCACTAAAACCAACTAAAGGCATAAAGTCAGGGAAAAGATCAAATGGCATAATCAAATATGCTAGAGCAGCCATTAATGAAACTCTCACTTGTGTAGGAGTATAAGGATCTAATGCCATCTCCAAAACTTCTAAGGCAGGCTTGGCAATTGTTCTTCCCGCTTTAATAAGAATCTTGATAATGATATTTTCATCAAATGTTGAACTTTCTAAAACTTCAGCATCATATATTTTTTCTTGGGTTTTGTAATTATCTTTCATCCTTATTAATGAAATTTAAATATTTTTAATAGAATTTTTAGCTAATACTATCAACTAATCCATTCTGTATTCCTGCTTTTCTAAGTTTTCTTAAAGCACGTTGAACAACTTGTCGGCAATATTCCCTGCTACAACTCATATGTCTTGCAACTTCAGCTAAAGTTCTCCATTCATTAGAAGCGTCTAATCCAAATCTTAGGCTAACTATCCTTCTTTCTTTTTCAGTTAAATTTGCTTTATCTAATAACTTCCAAGCTGAAGCGGTCCTTTCGGCTAATTCGGCTAATTCCATTGGGGGAGTTTGATCACTTGGAAGAATATCAACTAGCTCAGAGGGATCTGACTTTGATTTGACAGTACCTTGGAGACTAACAGTAATGCTTCTCAATTCACAAGAAAGTAGTTCATCAATTTCCTCCCTAGTTATTTTCATTTCTTCAGCTAGCTCATCAGTCGTGGGTGGAATGCCTTTAAGTTGCATAAGCTTTGATTTTGCTGATCTTAATTTTGTGAGTTTTTCATTGATATTTACAGGTATCCTTATTGTCCTACTTTGAGTTGATAATGCTCTATTTAATCCTTGCCTGATCCACCAATAAGCATAAGTGGAAAATCTGTGTCCCCTAGAGGGATCATATTTTTCTACAGCCCTTGTAAGACCTAATGTCCCCTCCTGAATTAAATCCAGTAATTCTAGCCCCTTACCTTGGTATCTCTTGGCAAGGTTTACAACTAGTCTTAGGTTGGCTGTTATCATCTCATTTTTAGCTTTTTCACCAATTTTTATCTTTTTTCTTTCAGCTTCGGAAAATTCACACGCAGGCCCTTTGCCACCTGCCTCTTGACATCTATTAACAAGCACAAGCATTTCTTGGACCTTTCTGCCCATAGTGAGTTCTCTTTCGGGAGTCAAAAGTTGATGACGACCTATTTCACCAAGAAAATCGCTTAATGAACTCACGATTTACCTCATTGTTGATATATTCAACTTATAGTTAATTCAGTAATAAGCCATACATGTAATAATTAATTAATAATTAATTAATAATTTTTGATTATTTTTTATCATATTTTTTAAGTTTTTTGGTTAACAAATTTATAAATTCAAAATCTTAATTATTTAATTTTTTCTTCTTGATTCTAGAACAGCAAGTACATCTCTCCACTCAACGCCTTTATGCATAAGGGCTACTAGCAGATGGTAAATTAAATCAGCAGCTTCATTTGAGATTGAATTTTTATCATTATCTTTGCAAGCCATTATAAATTCTGCGGATTCCTCTCCTATTTTTTTTAAAATGGTATTACTGCCTTTTGTTAATAAATGATTTGTATAACTTTTTTCTGATGGATTTATTGACCTTTCGTTAATTGTATTAAATAATTCAGAGCAAATATTTGAGAAAGGAGTTGTTTTTTTCTCTTTTTTATCATTTTGATTAATTTGGATTTCATTGAAAAAACAACTTTTTTCCCCAGTGTGACATGCTCCTGAACCATTTTGTTCAATCAAAAGGATTAGTGCATCATTATCACAGTCGAATCTTATCTCTTTCAGTATTTGAGTACTCCCACTTGTAGCTCCTTTTCTCCAGATTTCTGATCTTGATCTACTCCAGTAATGAACGTTTTTGGTCTCTAGTGTCATTGTCAACGATTCTTTGTTCATCCAAGCAAGCATAAGAATTGATCCGTCAAGCCAATCTTGTGCTATTGCAGGGATTAATCCATAATTATCAAAGCGTAGATCTTCTATCGAAAAATTAGTTGAATAAGTCATTATTTTCGTTATGTTAAATCCTACTCATTGTGTTTTATTAAAAATTATCCTAACAGTTAATTGATGTATATTCATTCTTTGAAATTTTCATGCAGCAAAAGTTACGAGGATTTTCCCTGTTCACATAGGCAATGGCGCCATGAAGGCCACTGCAGATTTGTGCATGGATATTCAAGATCATTCACCTTTTGGTTTACTGCAAAAAAATTAGACCTAAATGGTTTTGTTGTGGATTTTTCAAGTCTAAAGCCCCTTGAAAATAGACTAAAGGAGCAATTTGACCATACTTTTTTAGTAAATAAAGATGACCCCTTGCTGAATTACTGGGAAAAATTACATAACTTAAATGCTTTAGATCTGAGAATTATGGATAATGTGGGAATGGAGTTCACTTCTGAATTAATTTGGAGATGGGCTAATGAATACTTGCAGGACAAGGATAAGGGAAGAACATGTTGTTGGAAAACAGAATCAAAAGAAAATAAATCTAATAAAGCAAGTTATGAGGAAATTCCTGATTGGTTCAAATCTTAAATTAAAGTTGTTAAATTTCAAGTAATATAAAATTCTTTAATTAAGATCTTTAATCAACAATTATCTCTCCATTAACCAGATAAATATTAATTTCGTTTTTATTAAGGTAATGATTATTCAATATATTATTTGAAATTTTTGTCTCAATTTGTTTTTGAATAATTCTTTTTAAAGGTCTTGCACCATAGGCATGATCGAAACTATGTTCAACAAGTTGGTTAATTGCCTCATCCGTAATTTTTAGTTTTAAGTTTTTTTTGTGCAGTCTTTTTTCTAAATTTTGAAGCTGGATTTTTGCAATTTCTTTTATGTCGTTTAATTCTAAATTATTAAAAATAACTATTTCATCAAGTCGATTTAAAAACTCAGGCTTGAAAAATTTTTTAAGTTCATTATCTACAACTTTTTTAATTTCATTTGTATCTTCTTTTCTAACTGATAAATCGTTTATTGATTGACTTCCTAAATTACTTGTGAGAACAATAATTGAGTTTTTGAAATTGATTGTATGACCCTGCCCATCTGTAATAATTCCATCATCAAGAACCTGCAAAAGAATATCTAAAATGTCTTTGTGTGCTTTTTCTATTTCATCTAGAAGTATCAAAGAATAAGGATTTTTCCGCACTGCTTCAGTTAATTGACCGCCTGATTCGAAACCTAAATATCCAGGAGGCGCCCCTATAATTTTGCTAACTGCATGCTTTTCCATATATTCAGACATATCTAGTCTTGTAATTGAAGAATTTGAATCGAATATAATTTTGGCTATTACTTTACTCAGCTCTGTTTTCCCAACACCAGTTGGACCTAAGAAGAGGAAACTGGCTAAAGGCTTGCTTGGATCATTTAAACCAGTCCTTGATCTCTTAATGGAATCTGCAACAGCCCTAATTGCACTATCTTGACCAATAATTTTTTCTTTAAGGATTGACTCGAGGCTCAAAAGTTTATCTTTTTCTGGCTGGTTTAAGTTCTGTACTGGAATAGAGGTCCACTTTGAGACAACTTCTGCAATATCATCAAAAGTAACCTCTTGCCTTAAAAGATTCGTCTCTCCGTTTTTGTGAGAATTAACAAGACAATCGCTTTTTTCTTTTAATTTTTTTTGTAAAGAATTTAAAGTGCCAAATTCTAATTCCGCTGCTTTGTTAAGGTCAAAACTCCTTTTGGCTTGATCTATTTGCAATTGAACAGATTCAATTTCTTCTTTTATGGTACTTATCTCATCAATTTCATCTTTTTCTTTTTTCCATTTAGCGCCTAGTTCTGCCTGTTTATCTTTAAGGGATATAAGTTCATTATTGATTTTTTTTAATCTTTCTACAGAAAAATCATCTGTTTCTCTTTTTAAAGAGAATTTTTCCATCTCATATTGCAGAACTTTTCGATCAATTTCATCAATTTCTTCAGGTTTTGAAGTTATGACCATATTTAATCTTGAGGCTGCTTCATCTATAAGATCTATTGCTTTGTCAGGAAGAAATCTATCGTTAATATATCTTTCGCTAAGGGTCGCAGCAGCGACTAAAGCATTATCAGAAATTCTCACACTATGATGAACTTCGTATCTTTCTCTTAATCCTCTTAATATTGATACAGTATCATCTATTGAAGGAGCATCAATTTTTATTTTCTGAAATCTTCGTTCTAGAGCAGGATCTTTTTCTATATTTTGTTTATGTTCAATAATAGTTGTAGCACCAATACATCTAAGTTCTCCTCTTGCAAGCATTGGTTTTAATAGGTTGCTTGCATCTAAAGAACCTCCGCTAGCACCAGCCCCAACAACTGTATGAATTTCATCAATAAAAAGAATGATTTTACCGTCTGATTCTTTAACTTTCTTTAGCACATTTTTTATTCTTTCTTCAAATTCTCCACGATATTTTGCCCCAGCTATAAGTGAACCCATATCTAATGAAATTAGTTGCCTATCTTGTAGGGCAGAAGGTACATCGCCATTTATAATTCTTTGAGCCAACCCTTCAACAATCGCCGTTTTACCAACACCAGGTTCTCCAATAAGAACCGGATTATTTTTTGTTCTTCTACTCAATATTTGAATTGTTCTTCTAATCTCTTCCTCTCTACCAATAACAGGGTCTAAGATTCCATCTCGTGCAGACTGAGTTAGATCAATACCGTATTTTTCTAAAGACTCATTAGAAGTATCAAATTCGTTTTTTACTGCTGGATCCGACTTCATTTTCTTTAAA
Source organism: Prochlorococcus sp. AG-436-D21 (assembly GCA_003212655.1). Lineage (GTDB taxonomy): Bacteria > Cyanobacteriota > Cyanobacteriia > PCC-6307 > Cyanobiaceae > Prochlorococcus_A. The sequence continues at coordinate 33,903 of QCPF01000007.1, forward strand.
GTTTCAAAAAATTCTGGAATGCCTTTATGATTTAATATTTGAAATCCATATCTATCATCATAAGTGAAACTATAAATTAAGTGATCTGTTGATATCACTACATCATTTAAAGTGATTTTAATATCATTCGCTTTCAAAAATATTTTGTGAAGGGTATCGCCTATATATAAATTATCTTGTTTATCTTTCATTTTTGCCTTCGCATTTAATGAAGAAATTATTTCCCTTTCAAGGTCTTTTAGATTTAAATTATTTTTTTTTAAGATCTTTTTTGTAAAATTGTCCTTTTTTATAAGAGCTAATAATAAATTATCAGAGTCTACGTTTTGTTGATGATTTTTATGAGCAATTTCTTTGGCAAAAATAAAACAGTTCCAAGCAGAATTTGAAAATTCGCTTGGAACTATTTTCATCAATCAAAATTTAGGTATGACTGTAATAATTGTTAAGTAAAAAAAGGTGTTTAACTATTTAGATGATTTATTCAACAATAACTTTACCTACCATTCCAGCACCTCTGTGTGGCTCACAATAGTAATCATATGTTCCAGCAGTATCAAATGTTTCTTCCCAAGACTCTCCTGGAGCAAAAGCTAGGTCTGCATGACTTAATTCCTCATGCCCATCAAAAACAGCATTGTGAGGGGCAAGTTTATTATTGACGAATTTAACTGTATCACCAGCACTAATGGTTACTGTACTTGGTTCAAATGCAAGCATTCCAGCATCTGTTCCTAGTTTTACTTCAACAGTCTTAGCTGAAACTGACGAAATACCTAGACCTAGAGTTAAAACTATTGCAAATAACCCTGCAAAGATTGAACGTAACATAATAATAATTTGCTTATCTATATATATTACAAGGCTTTGGTAACCTAACTGCGAGAATTTTAATTGTTATTACAGCTTGGTAACTTTGATAACCTTAAAATATCATTCAGTGACTTGGCATAACTTTTAAGTTTGAAAGTCTCAGGATTAGTGATGGGGACATGATTAAAGTCATATTTTTTGATACTAAAGCTATCCCAAGGAGTAGTTTGGATGGGGAGAATTCTTAATAATATTTTTAGAATTTTTTTTGTAAGCGGTATCGCAAAAAATCTCCTCATATTATGTCTTTTTAACAGTGTAATAATGGCATCATCAATTGAAATGAATTTTTGACCTAGCACAAATTTTCTAAAGCCTTTGTATTGCTCTTTTTTATGATTTTTAATTAGAAACCCGCAAATCTGGGCGATATCATTTGCGTGTATAAAGTGAAATTTAGAATCGAGTTTTAAAAATCTTGCTAACCAAAGCCATTTCCCAATTTCTTTCAATCCACTAGTTAAATAACTTACAGGATATTTACTTTTTTTTCCAAGATTCCCTCCAAAAACCAAGGTAGGGAAAACAGCGAATGTTTTTTCTGCAAATGAGCTTTCTCTAAGTCTTTGGAAACATTCATATTTTGTTTGAATGTACTCTGTTCCATAAATCAATGATTCCCTCATTAATTGTGTTTGAGTATCAAGAATACTAGCTGTTGAAAAATAAATAATCTTTTCTAACTTTTCAATATCAACCATTTCTAGTAATTCTTCAAAAGCTTTAATATTTACTTCATAGGCTCTTTTTGGATCTCCCCATGCTGTAGCAGTATGTATTAGGTAATTAATTTGACTAATTTCCTTTTTATACCTATTTGATTCCCTGATATCGCACACCATTAACTTGACTTTTTTATTTTCTTGAACAGAAATTGGTAACTTACTTTTGTCTCTTACCATGAGATAAAGTCTGAATTTTGTGTTTTTCAAAAACCAATCAACTAAATATTGGCCAACACATCCATTAGCGCCTGTTATTAATAAGTTTTTATATGCCAAGACTTTGACTAGTAAGTGAGTTTTTTCCCATGTTCAAAAAATGTTTGAGCATTTTCTTCTGGAGTCCCAGGTAAAATCCCATGACCCAAATTAAGAATATATTTCCTGTCTTTAATTTTATTGAAAGTATTATTTATCCTTTCTTTTATTGATTCTTTGTTTCCGAATAAAATGCCAGGGTCAACATTACCTTGAATTCCAACCCCCCTGGGGATTCTTTTACAAGCCTCTTCAATATCTACTGTCCAGTCTAATGAAATTATATCTACTCCAGTTTTTGCCATTCTTTCCAGTACCCCAGCACTTCCTGAAATGTAAAGAATTATTGGTGTTTCAGGGTATTCCGCTTTTACAATTTCAACAACTTTTTTTTGATAAGGCCCAGCAAAGATATCATAATCTTGTGGGCTTAATTGGCCTGCCCATGAATCAAAAATTTGTACTACTTGCGCTCCAGATTTTATTTGATATTTAAGATACTCACCAATAGATTTCGCAAAATGGTCAAGAAGTTTATGAAGTAAATATGGTTCATTAAAAGCCATTGATTTTATTAAGGAATAATTTTTACTGCTTCTACCTTCAACTACATATGCAGCAAGAGTCCAAGGTGCGCCAACAAAACCTAAAACAGTTGCCTCGTTATTCACATCTTTTTTTAGTGAAGAAAGAACTTGCCCAACAAAGCTTAAACTCTCGCTTGGATTTAATTCTCTTAAATTTTCTACCTGATTAAGAGTTCTTATTGGGTCCTCAATAATTGGACCTTTACTTTCTATTATTTCAAAATTTATGCCCATCCCTGGAAGAGGTGTGAGAATATCTGAAAAAAGGATCACACCATCGGGTTTGAAAGCATGAAAAGGCTGCATTGAAATCTCATATGATAATTCTGGATTTTCAGACCTCTCTCTAAAGCTTGGGTAACGATCCCTTAAATCTCTATAGATTTTCATATATCTTCCTGCTTGCCTCATCATCCATACTGGAGGCCTATTTACTTTTTTACCTAGTGCGGCAGAAAGTAGTAGTGGTAAAACTTGACCCATTTTTCAATTCGATATTTTAAAAAAAAATTAAAATCCAACTTAAAAATCTTACAATGTAAAGCAGAGCAAAAGCGTTATATGAACATTTATATGAAGCACTAAGTTAAATGAGCCTTCTTATTTTTTTGATTGATGTTTGAATATACTCACGCTTAATGGGGGCAAAGCAAGTTCTAGAGCATTTTGATAATCATGAATATTGTAATTTATAGTTTCTTTACCCCCCATATTTCCTTTGTTACTGCCCCCGTATCTAGAGCCATCCGAATTAAAAATTTCTTTATAGAATCCTTCCACAGGAACACCTACTTTGTATGACCCATGAGTATTAGGTGTAAAGTTAGCAACAACAACAAGCCACTCATTGGTATCGTTTTCTCTCCTCATGAAACTTATAACCGAATTAGATTTGTCATTACAGTCTATCCATTGAAATCCATAAGGATCAAAGTCATTTTTCCATAATGCAGGTTCATTTTTATAAAGAGCGTTTAGGTCATCAATCAAGTTTCTGATACCTTTATGAGGCTCAAATTCTAGTAACTCCCATTGCAGATCATCCCAAACATTCCATTCTTGTCTTTGCCCAAATTCCATTCCCATAAATATTGTTTTTTTACCAGGGTGGGTCCACATATAAGTTAGTAATGCTCGAGTATTTGCATATTTCTTCCAGTCATCGCCAGGCATTTTATGCAAAAGATGACTTTTACCATGGACAACCTCATCATGACTAAGTGCAAGCATAAAGTTCTCTGTATAGTTATATGTAATTGAGAAAGTCACACTATTTTGATGGAATTGCCTAAACCAAGGATCTATTTCAAAATAATCAAGCATATCGTGCATCCATCCCATATTCCATTTTAAGTTAAACCCTAACCCTCCCATGTCAGTTGGTTTGGTTACCATTGGCCAAGTTGTTGATTCTTCAGCGATAGAAAGTGCACCTGGGAAGTGTTGGAAGAGTACATGATTAGCCTGTTGAAGAAATGTAACGGCTTCTATATTTTCATTCCCGCCATTTTCATTGGGTATCCATTCTCCATCGGGACGTAGATAATCTCTGTAAAGCATTGAAGCTACAGCATCTACTCTTATGCCATCAATATGAAACTCTTCAAACCAATAAACGAGATTTGCTACTAAGAAATTTCTTACTTCGTTTCTGCTGTAATTAAATATTAGGGTTCCCCATTCTTTGTGTTCACCTATTCGTGAATCTCCATGCTCATAAAGATGGCAGCCATCAAAAAATGCTAAACCATGCTTATCTTTTGGAAAATGACCGGGCACCCAATCAAGAATTACGCCTATGCCCTCTTCATGACATTTATTTACAAACTCTCTAAATTCATTTGGGGTGCCAAATCTACTTGTTGGTGCATACCAGCCTGTGACTTGGTATCCCCATGAACCATCAAAAGGATGTTCAGATATTGGCATTAGTTCAATATGAGTGAATCCTCTTTCTTTTACGTAAGGGATTAGTTTCTTGGTTAACTCTGGATAAGTTAATAATCGTGTTCCAGGTTTTAAATCGGCTGCAGGTACTGGTTCTCTTGGTTCACCATTGTCCTCCAGATATTTATTATCTGTTGATTCATGGAGCCAACTCCCTAAATGCATTTCATAGACTGAAATTGGCTTGTTAATTTGACTAGAAGAATCTCTGTTTGAAATCCAAGAACTATCATTCCAATTAAAGTTTTTCAACTTTGAAACTATTGAACCATTTTGAGGTCTGATTTCATGAAGGAAACCATATGGATCAGCTTTCTCATAAATATGGCCTTGTTGTGTTCTTATTTCGTATTTATATGTGTCACCCTCTTTCATTGATGGCATGAATAGTTCCCAAATTCCCCCTAATCTTTTTTGCATTGGATGATGTCTTCCATCCCAAGAATTTATATCTCCAATTATCGAGATTGATTTTGCATTTGGAGCCCAAATGCAGAACATGACCCCTTTTTGATTCTTTTCTTCAATAAGATGTGCTCCCATTTTTTCCCAAATATGATGATGATTACCTTCTGCAAAAAGATGTCTATCAACTTCTCCCATCCACTCTTCTCTAAATGACCAAGGGTCATGTTGTGTATGTGTGATCCCTCCTCGTGAAATATTTATTTCGTAATTATGATTTGGATTTTCAGGCAGGATAGCTTCAAAAAGCCATTTATGGTTTATGCAATCCGCCTTATAGATATTGTTTTTAAAATTTATTTTAACTTCGTCGGCTTCAGGCATCCATACCCTAATTACCCATTTCCCTTCATAAAAATGAGGACCTAATATTTTTAATGGATTATCATTGCAACAATTTTCTAGGTTGATAGCTTCTGATTTAATCCAGTCTGCTTGAATTGTCTCGATCATGACTGGTAGACATTAACGATTAATAATATCAAATGATTAACCAAAAAATTAATTATTTATAAAAAAAGGTGTCATTTTCATAAATGTTTTATCAAGGCTAAAACTTAGAGTAATAACTCTATGATTTGATGAAGGAGATCCAATATTTCCCTCCCCAAATCCAGGATTAACTCCAATAGCGGGATAAGCTGCTGCAGATATAGATAAGCGAAGCTTGCTATCTTTAATCAAACAAATATTTGTTGGTTGCATTGTGATTTGATAAATGCATTCTTCACTTATTTTGGAGTTTTTAACCCTTAAGAATCCAGTTGAAAATTGATTTACCTTTTCATTACTTTCTTCAACAAGAGATAAAGCAAGGCAGATATCGAAATTGGGCTGATCACTTTTTACTTGGATTTCTAATGTTGGGACTCCTTTTAAATATTGATCTTCTTCAAAATAATTGGTTTGAAAAACACCTACATCCAGTCGTTTATCAATAATACTTCTATTAAACTTTCCTGGATTTGGACCTAAATGTCCACCGTCAGATGGAGTAGGTCTCCATGGGTCATGAACAATTGTGAACCATCCTGATCCTTTTGAATTTATGGTAAGACTTCCATCCTCAACCTCAACATTTGCTGTACCATCGCTTTTGAGTCCAAAATTAAATTCAGGATTAAATTTGTTATCTAAATCTTCCCATTTATTTAATGAAATATTCCATATTTTTTTCTCGTCTTTTAAATTCTTAGAATTAAAATCTTCATCTAATTTTAAATGTTTATCAAAAAAATTTAATAAAGATTCTTGTGATCCCTCCCACCAATTTAGATGTGTCGCATTCCCAATAATAATCTCTGGACTTCCACCAGCTTCTTTAGATTTTTTATAAAGATCAAAGGCACCTTTTAAATGTGGATCCCAAAGTCCTCCAATAATTAACATAGGTTGTTTAATCCATGTTGAAATTGGTTTAAATTCTTCAAATGGGCGAGCATTATTTAAATTTTTAAGCCATTCCAAAACAAAGCTATTAGGATCATATTTTTTTAAAATTTCAATTCCTTCCGTTAAATAACTTTTATTTTCTAAGGCTAATCTTATCTTTCCCCACTCAAAAAAATTATTTTCTTTTTTCATTTTTAGTGCCGCGATTTGAAGTCCCCATGCAATATTGTTATGCCACCAATATGCTCCTCCATCTGAGCACCAATGATCCTTAATATTCATTCCAGTCATTGCTGGAGATAAACAATCGGGCGGCTTTGAATTTAATTCTCCGGTTAGTTGAGTAAATCCTTGATATGAAAAACCATATAAGCCAAGTTTTCCATTACATTCTTTTAGAGACCTTACCCATTCATGAGTTTCTGAAGTATCGCTAGCTTCTTGAGAAAAACCATTAAAGACTCCTTCAGAAGAACCCATACCTCTAACGTCTTGAATTATGACCATATACCCTTTGGAAGTCCACCATTCAGGATGAGAATAGGTAATAGTTGAAGCAATTTCCCTGCCATAAGGTTGTCTCATTAATAATGCAGGCCATGGCCCATTACTATTAGGCAACCAAATCCTTGATATGAGTTTTACTCCATCTCGCAGTATTAGAGACTTGTCAAACCATCTTGAACCAGACATTTAGGCTTTAGATAATGTCTGGACAGTGCAGCCCAATGACGTAGATAGAAAAAATCTCTGCATTAACGGGAGTTAACTTTTTTTTGTTTGATACATACTTTATAGCTTTATCTGAACTGGCTGAAATACCTTTTGAATTAAACTCTCTAAACTTATTACATAAATTCCTAGCTTCGTTTGGATTTTTTTTAACAGTTTCCAGTAGGTTAGATTGACTAAAAACAGGGTATAGAGAGTTGGAAAACAAAAATAAAAAAAATAACAAAGATTTCATTATCACTGACTTTTTCTAAATTCTACATTAAAAAATTTTTTTATCCAAGATTTCCAATAGATTTGTCGATTTGACTAGCTTTTTTGATCCATTCTTTTAAGAGAGCAAAAGTTATATCTGTCTCTGTTTTTACTCTAAGAATTCTTTCTAATCTACCAATTTTACGTTCTAATTCGTAAGGGGTAGATAGTGATAATGATTTAAGAGAAGATATGCCGCAATGTAAAAGTAGATATGCTTGTGGTGGAGAAATTCCAATTTCTTTTTTAAAAATAGCTATAGCTCTAATTTTCTTTAGATTATTCCATGTACATAGTGAAGATTTTCTTTGAATCTCATTTATATCTAAGTCCGAAAGATTACTTAATTTTTCAAATTCAGTTAGATTATTTTGTATAAAAAAAGATTTCTCATGTCTAAAGTTATTTGGCAAAAAATCTAAAAAGGTTTTACTTTCCATTTTTTAAAAGACTAATTCATTTTGACATTTTTCTGAACTTCTCCTATAACCACTGGTTTACTTACGCCATCTGAAATTTTTTCAATTTTTCTTATCTTTATTTTTACATTCGCACCAGATCTGCTGCCTTTCCTTAAGTTTTCCGATAATTGTTCTAAAGTTGGGTCAATAGATTCTTCTGGAAAGTCATCATCTGCTTTAGCAATAATCAAATCGAACCCATTGTCATAAACAATTGGAACATATTTTGCACCTTCTATTACAACCTTTTCGGAGTAACTTTGTATAAATGCCCAACTACTCAAAGAAAGCAATAATGAAAAGATAGTTGCTCCAATTATTCGAAATTTAAACCCAAAATTAAATATAAAAGCTGCTATTGTGAAAATGAAAAGAAATATTCCAAAGAATCCAAAAATTTTGGGTGTGATCTCTAATAGTTCAAAAAAAGACATTTAGTGGCTTTGACCTGATTAATTTCTTATATTTTGTAAGCCTACTCTATTTTTGGGCTCTAACTTGAAAAAAATTAGATCTCTAAATTTAAATACTAAGATTCTTTTGGTAGGGATGCTTTTGCCTTTAGGTTTTTTAGGCACTTTTTTATTAAATAATTTTTTAAAAGACACTTATATTTCTAGGAAATTAGAACTAGAAAAAAGTATTGAGAATCTTTTAGATAAAAATGTTGATTTAGGTGATTATGTAGGGATTAGATTTCTAGGTATTTCTTTAGGTAATTCAAAAATTAATGATAAAGACAATATAGTTTCTGAAATTACGGCCAAAAATGTATATGTTGGCATTATGCCTTTTAGATCTTTTTTAAAACAAAAATGGATTGTAAAAATAAGTCCTAAGGAAGCTGCCATAAATATAGATAGAGATTTTTTTAAAAAGGACGAATCTTATAAAGATAATCGAATTACAAAAAAATCAAAATCTAAGTATGAGTTGAACTTTAACTTAAATAAATATTCAGATCTGAAGTTTAATAATGCAGGATTAAAAACAAAAGTGAAAGGTAATGTAATTTACAAGTCAAGAAATAGACAAATCATTGCAAATATAAAATCAAATTTTGATGAAAAGGGTTTTTTAAAATTTAAATTTAATACAAAATTAAATCAAGACTTTTTAAAACTGGATTTATTTTCAAAGGGTTTAGATCTTGATAATTCTGAATATATTATTGGGAATAGAAAAATTAGCTTTAAAAAGGGTACCTTTAAATCTAACTTTAAATTTAATAAATCATCAAAGCGCACATTTTGTGAAGGAAGATTTTCTTTTACTAATTTAAAAATAAAACCAGAAGATTTTGCAGAGAATATAAATTCAGATTCAACTAGGTTTTTTTGTAAAGATAATAATTTAATTGGTAATACAGAAAAATTAAATTATGGGACTTTGACTTCGAATTTTAATCTAAATATACCCTTTAATAGAATTTCCAATAATATTGATCTAAAAGGAAGTATTGGATACATTAATAGCCTTAACCCAGATATCCAATTATCGGGCAATATTCCCTTTTGGTTTGATAGAAGAGGTATTAATTTTGGAGATATAGATAGTAGTTTTAAGATAAATAGAACTCAATTATCTAATTTAAATATTTTCCGAAAAAATGATATAAGGGGTTTCCTTACTGCTAAAGGAGAATTAAAAGGAAAAATTAATGATCCTGATATTTCGATAAACTTTAACCTTGATTACCCGCACTTTAAAGGTATCCGCATTAGAGAAATATGGGAGGGAAATATTAAAAATGAAAATAATGAATTTCTGCTTAATATGAAAAATAAATATTCTCCAATCCCTTCATTTCTTTCAATCAACTTTAATTCTGATCTTAAAATAAATAATGCAAATTTTATAAGAGTTTTTAATTCAAATAAAGGTACTATAGAAATAGATAAAGAGGATGATGGTTATAATTGGCGAGCGGATAATTTTCCTCTTGATGAGCTTGAATTATCTATAGACAAAAATCAATTCGATAGAATTGATGGAATTATTAATGGTAAGGGATCAATTTCCTCAGATCCGTCATACCTTGATGGGCGAATTGCTTGGAGTTTAGGCAAATATGGGAATATTAATCTAGCTAATTCATTATTTGATTTCCGCGTCAAAGATAATTCTTTTTATATAAATTCCTCATTGTATCCAATTGATGGAGGAATAATTGAAGTCGAATATGATTCAAGTAAAAAAAATTTAATTAATTCAGAATTCAGGGATATAAGCACTAGTTGGACTATTCTTACCGCTTTTGATATTTTTAACTTTGATAATAAAAAAGTGATTTCGTTAAGTAAATCGAATGTCTTAGATGATTTGGAAATAAATAAAGATAATAAATCATTTAAAGAGAGGATCGATCATATAAATAAATTTATTGAAAATAGTAATTTGTTAGAGGATAAATTTAATTTGCAAAAATATTTAAATAAATTTAAAAGTAGATACAATGGGAAAATCACTATTCAGGGCGATAGACCAGTCAATTATAAATTGAATGCAAAATTAAATGGCTATCTTGATGTATCTAGAGACGACTATAAGAATAATAAAGAGGAATTTTCTATTGATTTGGAAGGAGGATTATTAACAGGGAAAGGTTCTTTAAGAATTAAAAAATTTCCATTAAATACAGCAAATATTTTTTTAAATAAACCAAGAGATTTGATTGGAGGGTTGGATATAAATTTGTTTTATGATCTTGATACAAAATCTTTCTCTAGCGATATTTTCTCCAACGATTCATCAATTAAAAACAACATAATAACATTTGATAAGGGATTAGTTAAATTTAATAATTCTATTTTTGATATTGATTTTTCCCTTCTAATAAATGATTCTGAAATCCCAATTAATATTGCAGGTTCAATACCTATAAATAAATCTGATAACTTAGATCTAAGATTTTTTGGGAATGGAAAATTTATTGAGTTAATAGATATTTTTGCTGATGAATACTTTACATTTAAAGACGGTGATGTAAATCTAAGAGCGATTCTAAAAGGAACCTTAAATAAACCTTTATTAAATGGATTTATCGTAGTTAAGGATTCTGAAATTGATTTTCTAAACAATATAATAAAAAATATTAATAGTACAATAATTTTTGATTTTGACACTTTAGAGATCAATAATCTAGAAGCTAATGATGAAGAATCTGGGAAAATTTTTGTAAAAGGTTCTTTGCCTTTTTATAGTCATAATGAATCTAAGAATTCAAAAATTAATTTGATAATGAATAGATTCACTATAAAGAAAGATAATTTTAATTTTTTAATAGATTCTGATTTTGATTTAAGTGGATCATTTGAAAGTCCTGTTTTGGAAGGTTCTCTATCTTTAAATAATGGATTTATTAATTTTAATAGCACCAATCAAAATGATAAAAAAGAAAAAAATCGTATACGAAAAAAGGATAAAAAAGATTGGCCAGAACTCTATTGGAACAATAATGAAAATATCGAAATAATTTCAAATGAAACAATCTTGAATTCAGTTCTTTTGGGAGAAACTTTGCCTAATTATTTGGATAATTTGAGTTTTAATAATCTTAAATTAAAACTTGGCCCAGATTTTAAAATTCAATATTCAGAATTAGTTCAAGCTTATTTAGATACCAAATTAGACCTTACTATAAACGGAAAGGTAGGTAATGATTTAAATGCTAGAGGTCTAATTTATCTTAAAAAAGGTAGAGCTAATCTATATACCACACCATTTAAACTTGATAAAAATAAAGATAATTATATTTTATTTGCATCAAGAAGTGGCGTTGTTCCATTTATTAATTTTTCTCTGGTTAGTAAAGTTCCAGATTCTATTATCCCTATAAGTGAAAATAATCAGGATTCAAATATCTCAAGTGATCTTGATGTAAATGCGACTTCTAGTGGTTTTGGATCATTTGGGATTGGCAATTCAAGACTTATAAAAATTGAAGCATCTTATGAAGGGTTTTTAGATCAATTATCTTTTGCTGATGAAAATAGAAGAATCCAATTAAGGAGCACGCCAAGTTATAACAGATCACAAATAATTGGTTTAATTGGAGGTAACTCTGCAAATTTAATAAATAGAGCATTTATTTCTCAACTAAATAATGCTGATGCATTTAGTGAAAGATTTCAGTTATCTCTATATCCTGCGTTAATAGAAAATAATGATTCATTAAATAATATTTTTTCTAATGAAAATTTAGATATAGATAATGATGGTCAATCATCTTCTAATGAAGAATTCTCTTCTCAAGCTTGGGTGGCGGAAATAGGGCTTGATATTACTGATGCGATAAATTTTGCTTTTCAAACGGTTCCAGGTAGAGATGATATTTCATCTTTAGGAATTTTGACTTTTCAGGCAAATCCAAACTTAGAATTATTAGGTTCTTATGATTCCAATGGCGATTGGAAAAGTCAAGTTCAATTATTTTTTAGATATTAACTCAGCAAGAAATTCACTTTAAAGAATCTTTAATTTGAATTATTATTAAATTAACTAAAAATTATTATGGCAAATATCTTCGAAGTTCCTCAACCAGGTAATGATCTTCTAGAAAAAGCAGAGAAAGTTCGTTTGGCATCAATACAAATAAGTCAGACTGAAAATCAAAATCGAATTAAAGCCTTAAATTTTATGGCTGATTATCTAGAAAGAAATTCTAAAGAAATATTAGAGGCTAATAATGCAGATTATTCGAGTGCAGAAAAAAAAGGTATTTCTGGTGCTTTACTTTCTAGATTAAAGTTATCAAAATCAAAATTAAATTCAGGAATTGAAGGAGTAAGAAAAGTTGGAGAATTAGCTGATCCTGTAAATCAAGTTCAAATAAAAAGAGAGCTTTCAAAGGGATTAATCTTAGAGAGAAAAACTGTACCAATTGGAGTTTTAGGGGTTATTTTTGAATCAAGGCCAGATGCTGTGATGCAGATTAGTTCATTAGCAATAAGATCAGGTAATGGAGTAATGCTAAAAGGTGGTAGTGAAGCTAATTTAACAAATACAGCAATAGTCAAGGCATTGCAAGAAGGTTTAAATGAATCAGATCTTGATAAAAATTCAATATCATTACTAACAAGCAGAAAAGATAGCATGGCAATGCTAAATCTTGAGAAATACATTAATTTAATAATTCCAAGAGGAAGTAATGAATTAGTTAAATTTATTCAGGAGAATACAAGAATTCCTGTGTTAGGCCATGCTGATGGAATTTGTCATTTGTTTATAGATATTGAGGCAAACCTAGAGATGGCTTTATCAGTCGCTTTGGATAGCAAAATTCAATATCCTGCAGCATGTAATGCTATCGAAACTTTATTAGTCCATAAAAATATCGCACCAGCTTTTTTAGAAAAGGCCATCCCTTTATTTAAATCTAATGATGTTAAATTAATTGGAGATAAGAGATCAGTTGAACTAGGTGTAAAGTATGAGGCTAGTATAGAAGATTGGAAAACTGAATATTTGGATTTAATTTTATCGATAAAAATTGTTGATGATCTCGAGGAGGCAATCACACATATTCAAAAATATAGTTCAAAACATACTGATGGAATAATTACTGAAAATTCACATACTGCTAATAAATTTATGAATGTAGTTAATAGTGCAGGTGTTTTTCATAATTGCTCTACTAGGTTTGCAGATGGCTTTAGATATGGATTCGGAGCTGAAGTTGGTATATCAACTCAAACTCTTCCACCAAGGGGACCTGTAGGTCTAGAAGGCTTGGTAACTTATAAATATTTCCTAAAGGGTGATGGGAATATAGTTGATGATTTTTCATCAAGAAAGGCTATCTATACACACAAAGATCTTTAAAACTTTTAAAGATGGAAACTTTTTTAAAAATTGAGAATATTAAACTTTGGGCTAGGGTTGGCGTACTTGATGAAGAAAGGGAATTAGGACAACTATTTATTTTAGATATATTTTTGTGGACTGATTTTGAAAAATGTACAGTAAGTGATGATATAAAGAAAACAGTTGACTATTCAAAATTAGTTCAAATTTTAAAAGATCAATCAAAGAAAATATATTGTTTCACAATCGAAAAATACTCAAAAGCAATTTTAGAAATCATTGATCAGGAATTTAAGCTATCTAAAATTAAAATTATTTTGACAAAATGCAATCCTCCAATCATAGGTTTTGATGGGAAGGTCTCAATAGTAAGAATTCTTGAAAAATAACAAAAGTATTGGAAAAAAGAAATCCCATTATATTGATTCATGGTCTTTGGAATACTTCAAGTATTTTTTCTTCTATCACCTTAAAACTTGATGATATTGGCATTGAATATTTTGCCCCAACTCTTAACCATTCATATGGAATGACTTCAATTATGGATTTGACTAATAAATTAAACGAATTAATTTTAGAGAAATATGGTTTAGAAACAGAAATAGATATTTTGGGATTTTCTATGGGAGGAATAATTGGTAGATACTGGCTTCAAAAATTTAATGGTTATAAAAGAACAAGAAGATTAATATCTATAGGTTCCCCTCATAAAGGAACTTTGATGGCTCAATTAATACCTAAATACCCCTTTAGAGGAATATCAGAAATGAAAATAAATAGTAAATTTTTAAGAGAACTCGCAAATAATGATTTTTTTCTCGATGATATTGAGTGTATCAATTTCTTTACTTATTGGGATATGATGGTTTTCCCTGGCTGGTGGACAAATTTAAAATTTGGAAAAAAAATATCAGTAAAAGTATATAAACATAGAAATCTAGTAAGAAACAAATCAGCCGTTGACAAAATAATCGATGAAATTATTATGTAGCTCCAGATAGCCCCAAGTGTCTTATTAAGGAATCAGTTTGTGGGGCTCTTCCCCTGAATAGTTTAAATATGTCTAACGGAGGCAAGCTTCCTCCTAAGCTAAGTATTGTATCTTTGAATTTCTTTCCTATTAACTTTAAATCTTCAGAGTTTTCTAGATCAGCTTCTTCAAACATTGAAAATGCATCAGCACTTAGAACTTCAGCCCATTTATATGAGTAATATCCTGCAGAATATCCGCCTGCAAATATATGACTAAAACAACAAAGAAAGTGATCTTCTTGAATTGGTTCAATAACAGTAGTTTGTTTTGCAATTTCTCTCCTTATTTCATCTGCTGTTTTACCTTCGTTTTTATCAATACTACTGTGCAATCTGAGGTCTGTAATTGCAAAATGTAGTTGTCTAAGAGTAGCCATACCACAATTAAAAGTTCTATTCTTCAGGAGCTTCTCAAAATTTTCATCGGATAATTTTTCTCCTGTTTTGTAGTGCTTAGCAATATTCATAAGTGTATTTTTATGAAAACACCAGTTTTCCATAAATTGACTGGGAAGTTCGACTGCATCCCACTCAACGTTGTTAATGCCAGCTGCTTGAGGAAGATTTACGGTAGTAAGCATGTGTTGAAGACCATGACCAAATTCGTGGAAAAGAGTCTGAACTTCTTCAAAACTCATCAAACTAGGTTTATCTTTTGATGGTGGAGTCTTATTACAAACAAGATAAGCTACAGGGAGAGTCTTTTTACTAATATTATTTTTATTCAAACATTCATCCATCCAAGCCCCTCCTCTTTTTGATTCAGGCCTAGAATATGGATCTAGGTAAAATGATGCAATTTTTTTATTTTCATTATTGAGGATATTAAAAAATAAAACGTCATCATTCCAGCGAGGTGCCTCATCAGTCGCCTCGACTACTTTAATTTCAAAAAGTTTCTCACTTAATTTAAATAAACCTTTCAAAACATCATTTAGTGGGAACCAAGGTCTCAAAGACTCTTGATCCAAATTAAACTTTTCCTTTCGAAGAAGTTCAGACCAATAACTAGTATCCCATGGTTCAATATTCTGCGATTTTGGAAATCCATTAGCTTTAGAAAACTTATCGAGCGTTTCTAATTCAATTTTTGCAGCTTTGAATGCTGGCACTCTCAATTCTTCTAAAAGGTTTTCTACATTTTTAATTTCTTTCGCCATTTTGGTTGACAAACTTAGTTCTGCCCAACTTTTATAACCGAGAAGATTTGCTTGTTTAGTCCTTAGAGATAATATATCTTCAATGATTTGAGAATTATTTTTTTCTCCTTGCGACGCCCTACTAACGAATGCCTTGTATAGCTTTTCTCTAAGATTACGCTCGGTGGCATATGTCATGAACGAAGTATAAGTTGGAATATCTAGACTTAATTTCCAAGGACCATTTTTAATATCAACTTCTTCATCTTTTTTTAAGTGATTGTGTGCAGAAATTGCCATCAATTCAAGAACTCGGTCAGGAAGACCATCGACTTCAGATTTTTTATTTAAAATTAAAAACCATTCGTTAGTGGCATCAAGAACATTGTTACTGAATTTAGTTGATAGTTCTCCAAGCTTTTCTGAAATTTTGTTGAATTCTTCTTGTTCATTCTTTTGCAGTGAAATACCTCTATGTTGCATCTCAAGAATTTCTTTATCTAAAATTCTGTTTTTAATTTGATCAAAATTATTTGTTTCTTTAAGCTTGACCAAAGAATTGTAAATTATTTTGCTTTGCCCGAATTTATTACTCAAGCTAATAATCTCTGGAAGAAATTTTGAATAAATATCTCTTAAACTTTCAGAATTTTTTACAGCATTGAGGTGGCTTATTACTCCCCAACTCCATCTAAGAATTTCATTTACTTCATTTAAAGGATTTATTACATTATCCCAATTTAAATCATTTTGAATCAAATAATTAGATAAATTTTTTTCTATGGTTTTAAATTCTTCAGCTATCTTTTCTAATACTTCCGGAAATTGTTTACTAATGCTTTCAGGAGTAAATTTTTTAAATTGTGGTAACTCTCCATGTTTAAAAATTGAGGTATCCATTTATTTAAATAATTTAATTAACTAGAGTTGGGATTATTCCAACCAATTTAGCTAAAGTAAGCTGCTGACTGAGAGCATTGGTTGAAGATTCGTATAAGTTAATGGCGATTTTGGGCCAAAAACCTATTACCAATGTAGGCAACAATAAACTGAAACCAATAGTCAATTCTCTACCATTCATCTCTTTAACTGTTGCTAGTGCTGGAATTCTAGGGCCAAAAAATACTCTTCTACACATTGATAATAGATATATTGGCGTTAGAACTAACCCTATGGCTGCAATTAGAATCGTGATTGATCTAAAGATAGAGCTAAATCCCTCTTGACTAGTGATACCTAGAAAAACAGTTATTTCACTTATAAAACCGCTCATCCCAGGTAGTGCTAGAGAGGCCAGTGAGCTTGCTAAGAAAAAAGCAAAAGTTATTGGCAAGACCTTTGCTAAGCCGCCCATATTTGGTATAGAAAGAGTATTTGTTCTTTCATAGAATGAGCCCGTAACAAAGAACATAGCTGCAGCAATAAGTCCGTGACTGATCATTTGTAGCATTGCTCCGCTAATTCCTAGAGCATCTACTGCTCCAATACCTAATAAAACAAAACCCATATGACTCACTGAGCTACATGCGATTCTCCTTTTAACATTATCTTGTGCGAATGCATTTAAGGCTCCGTAGATTATATTAATGATTCCAAGAATAATTAACGCAGGTGCAATTTGAAGATGGACTTCAGGTAGTATTTGAACGTTAAATCTTAAGAGGGCGTATCCCCCCATTTTTAAGAGTATTCCAGCGAGTAACATTGAAACTGGTGCATTGGCCTCTCCATGTGCATCGGGTAACCAAGTATGTAGTGGAAAGATAGGAAGTTTTACTCCAAAACCAATTAAAAATCCTAAATAAGATAATAAAGCTAGGCTCCCTGTTACGTGTTTATTGGTTAAATCGGTAATATTTAGAGTAAAGGTATCACCACTTAAGGCAAGTGCTAACCCACTTATGAGTATTAATAAAGAAGCTAAAGCTGTATAAAGAATGAATTTAGTGGCCGCATATAATTTCTTTTTGCCTCCCCAAATCGCAATAAGAAGATATACCGGAACTAATTCAAGTTCCCATGCTAGGAAAAACAATAGGAAATCTTGAGAAAGGAATACTAGTGCCTGTGCTGATGCTTGAACTAATAAAAGAGCAAAATATAGATTAGATTTTTTCTTAATTTTCCAACTTGCAGCAGCTGATAAAAATGTAATTAACCCACTCAAAGCTACTAAAGGAGCAGATAACCCATCTACGCCAAGAGACCACTCTAAGCCTATTGAAGGTAACCAAGAAGCTCTTTCTACCAGTTGCAATGAGCTATCTGAAGTTTCGAATTTTTGAAAAAGAACGCCGATTATTAGTATAAAATCTATAAATAAAAAACTTAATGAGATATTTCTAGGGAGTGTATTATCTTCTCCTTCTTTTGAACTCAAAAAAGGCATTATTAATGCCCCAATTAAAGGCAGTAAAACAATGGATGATAGCCAAGGAAAAGATTCTAGATTCATTTATGTAATGAATAATTTTTTTATTCTAGTTGAAGTTGTACTAGCTTGAGACTATAACATTAAAGTTGCCTAAGTAAAACTACTTACCGGAGACATTGCTAAATTGGCTACCTGTTGTTTGTACGTTTAAGAATGGTGCTCTGCTAGCTACACCTGACTTCTCCCAAGCTTTCACCATGGCTTGACTGACGTTTTTACCATTTTCTTTTTTACACAAAGCTAAGATACTTGGTCCAGCCCCACTAATTGCGCATCCAAGAGCACCTGCATTTAGTGCAGCATCTTTGACTTCTAGTCCACCTTTAATAAGTTTCCATCTGTAGGGTTCATGTAACTTATCAAACATTCCCTCTTTTATAAGTTCCTCATTTCCTGCTTTCAAGCCATTTAGTAACAAAGTAAGTGCCCCCATATTTGTCACTGCATCAGATATAGGTACATTCTTGGGCATAACCTTTCTTGCTTCACTTGTGCTTAGACGGATTGCGGGTATTGCCACCACAGCTTTGATTGAATCGTGCCAATCACATCTAATAATTCTCCATCTTTGAGAAGCGGACTTGGCTGTCAAGCAAAGCCCACCTAAGAGAGAGGGAACTACATTATCTGGATGACCTTCTATATCAATGGCAAGTTCAAGAAGTTTTTCTTTGGACAATGGAGAGTTCATGATTGCATTTGCTCCGATTAGTCCAGCCACTATTGCTGTAGCACTACTTCCAAGTCCGCGTGCAGGCGGAACTGCCAACTTTACTCTTGCTTCAAGTGCAAAAGGATCCATATTTGCGCTCTCCCATACTTTCTGTGCTGCTCTAAAAACTAAGTTTTCAGGTCCTCCTCTTAAATGATTACCATCTGTACTTTCCATTATTAAATCAAATCTATCTCCACCACCTTCAATTCTTGTAAAAATAAACTCATTATATAAATCTAATGCTGCTCCAAGGCAATCGAATCCAGGCCCTAAATTGGCAGTTGTGGAAGGCACTGTTACCCTTATTTTTTTACCTACTGCAGGAATAGACATTTTTTGTTTTTAATTTTTTAAAAGCATTTTTGCTCTGCAGGCTGCACTAAAAAGTCCAAACTCTTCATCTAAAATTACTTTTATAGGTATTGTTTTAAGAATATCTTTTAATCTTCCCTTGTCGAAAAATTGTTTTAAAAATAAGTCTGATTTAAAGTTTTTGAAATGTTTTGTCGCTGTTCCTCCAGAAATCCATAATCCACCAAAGCATAATTCTTGAAGAGCAACATCTCCCAATAAAGAGGCATAAGCGCTTAACCAAATCCTCTCAACTTCAATCATTAGCTGATCACCTTCTTTAGAAAGATTACAAATTTTTTCAGGTAGTTCTTTTCTCGCAGCATCAAAAATTTTAATTTTTTTTAAATATTTTTGTAAAGGATGGTTTTGGGCATCAGGTTTGCTTAGTCTCCATTCGGCAATTCTTGATAAACCAGTGCCGCTAATAATTCTTTCACTGGATATCCTTTCAACTTTTAGATAATTCTTAAGCCAAATTTTCAAATCCCATTCTAATTTTGACTTTGGGGAGTACTCTACATGACCACCTTCACTAGCTAAAACTTTTACCTTTTCCCCTGATATTATTCCTCTTGCAATCCCCAAGCCAGTCCCCGCTCCAACAATGGCATGCAAATCATTATTGGTACCTTCAAAATTGGATCCATTTTGAATAGTAGAATATTGATTTTTTTTTAAAAAAGGTATTCCATAAATTTGTACAGCGAAATCATTTATTAGCTCGCAGTTTTTCAAATTAAATTTGTTCTTTAAATCATTTCCAGAAATATTCCATGACAAGTTAACGATTTTTGCGTTGTTTTTAGATAAAGGACCAGCTACAGCAAAACATGCAGAAGAAGGATGAGTAATATTCTTGCATTCTTTTTTGATGAAATCTTCTAGGATTAGTTCAAAAGAACTCCAATCAGACGATATATATTTCTTTTTAAATATTAACTTAGGCGAATTATTATTTACTTCTTTTTTGAAAATTCCTATTAGAACCTTTGTACCTCCTAAATCACAAGCGAGAAAATTCATATATAAGAAATTATTCCGTTCTCCCTTTTTTTTCTATTAATTCATCTATTAATTTGAAAAGATTTGGCAAATTGAAAATTCCTAAATTTTTTCCATTCAAAGCTCTTAAGGCGACTGAATCAATTTCCTCTTCTTTATCACCAATAACTGCAATTAAAGGAACTCTGCCGAGAGTTGCCTCTCGTATTTTATATCCTATTTTTTCATTCCTAACATCAACTTTTGATCGATAACCTTTATTATTTATTAATTCATTAAACTTTAAACATTTTTCAATATTTCTATCAGTAATGCTTAATAAAATTATCTGATAAGGCGCAAGCCAAATTGGGAATTTCGCCTCATATTGTTCAATTAAGATTCCTATAAATCTCTCAAAGGATCCTAAAATTGCTCTATGCAGCATAACTGGATTTCTTTTTTCATTGTCTATATCTACATAAGTTGCATCCAATCTTATTGGCATTGAGAAATCAACCTGAATAGTTCCGCATTGCCAAACTCTGTTAAGACAATCCTTTAACGAGAATTCTATTTTTGGACCATAAAAAGCACCTTCTCCAGGTTGTAGTTCCCATTCTAGATTCTTATTATCGAGCGCTTTGGTAAGAGCCTCTTCTGATTTATCCCAAATATCTTCACTACCTACCCTTTTTTCAGGACGAGTTGATAGTTTGATAATGATTTCATCAAAACCAAAAGTTTTATAAACTTCGAAAACAAGATCTATAAAAGTAGATACCTCTTCTTGAATTTGCTCTTCCGTGCAGAATATGTGTGCGTCATCTTGAGTAAAGTTTCTTACTCTCATTAAGCCGTGTAGTGCACCTGAGGGCTCGTTTCTGTGACAAGAACCAAATTCAGCAAGACGAATTGGTAAATCTTTATAACTTTTCAAACCTTGATTAAATACTTGAATATGGCATGGACAATTCATTGGTTTAATCGCATATGTTCGATTTTCTGATGCAGTAGTAAACATATCGTCTCTAAATTTCTCCCAATGACCGGATTTTTCCCAAAGAGATTTATCAACAGCTTGTGGGGTTTTGATTTCTAAATAATCATTTTTTTTGAGTATTGCTCTTATGTACTTTTCCAGTACTTGGTAGATTGTCCATCCATTTGGATGCCAAAAAATCATTCCTGGAGATTCTTCTTGTATATGAAATAGTGAATGTTTTTTACCAAGTTTTCTATGATCTCTTTTTTCCGCTTCTTCAATTCTTATTAAATAATCTTTAAGTTCTTTTTCTTTTGCCCATGCAGTTCCATATATTCTCTGTAATGATTCATTCTCACTATTACCTCTCCAATATGAGCCTGATAATTTAAGTAATTTAAAGTGTCTCAAATGTCTAGTATTAGGTACGTGAGGCCCTCTACACATATCGATGTATTCTTCGTGCTTGTATAAATTGATGAGACCTTCTTCAGGAATTTCTTCAATTATTCTTAATTTAAAAGTCTCATCTCTTTCTTTAAAAGTTTTAATTGCCTCTTGTTTAGAAACTTGCAAAATCTCAACGTCATAATTTGTTTTTATTAATTTATTAATTCTATTTTCGATTTTTATTAAATCTTCAGGAGTAAATCTGTATTCAGAGAAAATATCGTAATAAAAACCATCTTCAATTACAGGTCCAATCGCCATTTTAATATCAGAGTAAATTTGTTTAACTGCATGACCAATAAGGTGTGCGAAAGAATGTCTTATTATTTCAATTCCTTCTTTATCTTTTGATGTGATGATTACAACTTTGGAATCCGTATTTATAGGAATTGTTGCATCAAGAAGAACATCATTTACTTTCCCAGCAATTGTTGCTTTAGCTAATCCAGCACCTATACTCTGGGCAATTTCTAGAATAGTTACAGATTTTTCGAAAACCTTTTTTGAACCATCAGGCAAGGTAATTATTGGCATAATTTATTTCTCCATTTCAAAAAATCCCAGTTTTGATTTAACTCTTTTTAAAGTCTGATTTGCTAAATCTTCAGCTTTTTCCTTCCCTTCATTAAGGATTTTATTTAGTTGATAAGGATCATTAATTAATAATTCATATTTTTTCTGAATAGGTTCTAGTGATTCAATAAGTTGTTCGGTAATTAATTTTTTAAATGTCCCCCATCCAGTCTCTGAGAATTCATTTTCACATTGAAAAATTTCTTTGCCAGATAATATTGAATAAATCATCAAAAGATTTTTAGATTCTGGTCTCTCAGGGTTGTTAAATTCAATTCCAATAGAACTGTCACTTTTTGCTCTTTTAATTTTTTTTGTGATTATTTCAGGAGGATCTAATAAGTTAATGCGACTGCCCTCATTAGGATCACTTTTGCTCATCTTTTTTGAACCGTCAATTAAACTCATTATTTTTGAACCATTCTTCATGATGATTGGTTGAGGGATTTTTAAAATATTTTTATCCTTACTAAATCTGGCATTAATTCTCTGTTGTGCAATATCTCTCGCAAGTTCAAGATGTTGTTTTTGATCCTCACCTACTGGTACGAAGTCAGCATCATAAAGAAGGATGTCTGCAGCCATAAGTATTGGATAGTCAAATAATCCAATAGATACATTATTGCCTTGTTGTATGGATTTTTCTTTAAATTGAATCATTCTTTCCATCCAATTTATTGGGGTCATGCAATTTAATATCCAACAAAGTTCTGAATGCGCTGAAATCTGACTTTGGACAAAAATTGAACATATATTTGGATCTATCCCACAAGCTAAGTACAAAGCTGCTGTAGATATAGTGTTTTTAGATAATTCTTTGGGATTATATGAAGCTGTTATTGCGTGTAAATCAACTACACATAGAAATGTTTCATATTGCTCTTGAAGCCTAACCCAATTATTTATGGCCCCAAGCCAATTCCCAATATGTAAATCACCAGTTGGTTGAACTCCCGAAAGAATTCTTTTTTTATTTGCCATCCTCTTCTTCTTCGCTAGATTGGATCTCTTCAGTTGATGTACTTTTTACAGGTCTTGCAAAAGGGTCAGGTGCTGTTTTTGTCTTTTCTTCATAAGAATTTTGTGATTGTCTACTCGGAGAAGGGTTTTTATTATTTTTTGCATATTCTTTGATTGATTCAATCAATTTTTCGTCTTTGATCATTTCGCTAAGTGTTCTAACAGAGAAACCCAGAACTGCAACGGTAGATCTTAATTGAAAGGTATCTTGTATGGATTTAACAGCTTTCATTTCGTTATCACTTAATCTTATGCGGAATCCTCCTCCATCTCTTCTGCCGCCCGATCTCTCTCTGAAATTAGATTTTTCATTATTAGAACGACCTCTGTAATTTTCTTGTCCAGGATTATTGCTGAAATTTGAATTAGCCATCTTAATGTTTCTTAAGTTATTTAAATAGTCTATTAACTTAGCATCTTGTTATGCAATAAATCTTTTTAAAAGGCTTAAATTTTTATCTTTTGATTAACGACTTATGAAATTTTGCTTTTCTCATTCAAAACTTGCATTAAAATAAAATTAGAAAAATAAAGTATTGTGTTTGATATTAGTAAAGACAACCTTTTAAAGGATTTCATAAAGTTTCCAAAAAAAAATCTTTTTATTATTTTATTATTAATAGGTTTTGGGGAATGGTTTATCAGTGACTTAATTCATTTTGCAGGAGGCTCAATAGGATTTTTTGCGTTGTGTTTGGGGGGATATTTTTACTTGAAGAATGATAAGCCTAAATTTAATGAGCCAAATAATTTAGATGGTTGGATAGATCTATGTAATGAAGATTTAATTTTTTTTGAAGAACTTGAAGCAACAAATGAATTAGAAAAACATAATTCAAAAAGACAAAAAACACTTGAATCTATTCTTAATAGATGTGAAAAAGAAAAAATAAGTTGCATTGGACAAAAGGATTATCAAAGTTTTCAATCTGTTTTGAAAAGTAATTTCAAAGCAGATAAGTTTGACTTTGATTTATACGAAAAACTGCCTAAATACAATTCTTCTCAAGTTATTCCAGAAGAAGCTTTGAAGAGTGATGCAATCTTGTATTTTATAAACTTGCCTTTGTCGGCAAATGATTTTTTGTGGCTGGAAAAGTTTCCTAAAAATATGCCAATCTGGTTGGTGGCTTTAACTTCCAACCAAATAGAAGCCAAAAATCAGATAGAAGACCTAAAGTCTCAAATTTCAAGTGACTTTATAAATAAAATTATTACTTTTGATGTTAATAAGAGTGAAATAACAAATATACCTTTTTCTTTAAGGAAGTTTTTCATAAGTTCATCTAAAAATATTGAAAATACAAAAAAAAGGCTTTTGAAAGAACTTCATGCTGCCTGGCAATCTGAAATTGAAGGTATAAGAAGAATGCAGTTAAAAGGTATACAAAGAAAAAATCAAATTCTTGTCGCAACAACTGTTTTCTTATCTCCTATCCCATCAATTGATGTTATGGCAATGACAGTATTAAATTCTTTAATGATTAAAGAAATTAAGTCTATATGGGGCTGTAATTGGTCTCCAGAAATTTTAGATAAAGTATCCAAAGAGATTTTAAAGACTGCAATTGCTCAGGGAGTTATTGAATGGAGTGGACAGACTCTAATTGGCATAACAAAATTACATGGCCCAAATTGGCTTGTCTCTGGAACATTTCAAGCTGTCAGTGCTGCTTATTTAACAAGAGTAGTATCAAGTTCTTTGGCTGATTTTATGGCAATAACAAAAGGAGTAGAAGAACCTGATTTGGATTTTATAAAGAAAAATTCTGAGAAAATTGTTGAAGAAGCTTTTGAAAAAGAAAAAATAAATTGGAAAGCATTTATTTCTGATCTTAGAAAACCACTTATGAAACTATCTTTTAGTTCATAATCTAAGGATGAATGTTAAATATGAAAAAAAATATCCTTTTTTTAAGTTTGATATTTCTGCTTTCTCTGGCTTCAGGATCATGTAAGAGAATATCAAATAAAAATGAAACTAAAGAAGTAATACTGGCAAGTTTTACTGTTTTGGCGGATATAATTGGTAATGTTGCTAAAGATGATTTTATTGTTAGTTCAATAACGAAACCTGGAGTTGAAGTTCATGGCTACCAACCAACTCCAAGCGATTTAGTAAATGCCTCTAATGCTTTTGTTTTTATTGATAATGGATTTGGATTTGAATTATGGGCTGAAAAATTTGTTTCTAATTTAAAAGTTAAAAGAATTACAGTCACGGAAGATTTAGATCCTATTTTTATCAGTGAAGATTTTTATAAAGGGAAACCCAATCCTCACGCCTGGATTTCTCCAAAAAGAGGGATACTATACGTAGATATTCTCGTGGATTCTTTATCAGAATTGAGGCCATCCAAAAGGAAATTATTTGAAGAAAATGGAAAAATTTATAAAGAAAAACTTTCTAAAATAGATAAAGAATTCTCACTTTTTATTAATAACTTAAATAAAGAAAGGAGGTATCTAGTAAGTTGTGAAGGTGCTTTTTCATATTTAACAAATGATTATGGATTAGAGGAAGTTTATTTGTGGCCAGTTAATGCCGAGAGTCAAATTACTCCTAAAAGAATGGCAAGAACAATCTCACTTGTTAAAGAAAAAAATGTTCCATCTGTATTTTGCGAAAGTACTGTAAGTAACGAATCTCAAATGGTTGTTGCAAATGAAACTGGGGCTAATTTTGGAGGAAATCTTTTTGTTGATTCATTATCTGATGATAATGGGCCTGCTAGTTCCTATATAAAAATGCTTGAGCATAATTTGGATTTGATTAAAAAAGGACTTTTTTAATTATGGAAACAATCAATTATCAAAACTTTAGGATTGAGGCAGAGAATATTTGCGTAGATTACAACGGTAAGGTGGCTTTGTATGATGCCAATTTAAGATTACAACCAGGCCAGATTTGTGGGTTAGTAGGGATGAACGGGGCTGGTAAAACAACTTTCTTTAATGCTTTAACTGGCTTTGTAAATATTTCAAAGGGAAAAATTAGAATAAATGGAGAGTCTGTAAGATCTGCTCAAAAAGATCAGACAATTGCTTATGTTCCTCAAAATGAGGGAATTGATAGTCAATTCCCAATAAGTGTTTGGGATGTAGTGATGATGGGAAGATATGGTTCGATGAATATTTTTAGGTGTCCTAGAGAGTCTGATGTTCAGGCGGTTAAAGATGCTATTGAAAGAGTTGATCTTACTGATCATTTATCTACACCTATTGGAAACTTATCTGGAGGTCAGAGAAAACGAACTTTTTTTAGCTAGAGCAATTGCGCAAAGAGCATCAATACTTCTTCTTGATGAGCCTTTTTCAGGTGTTGATATAAGAACTGAAAAACTTATCTCGGAATTATTTATTCAATTTAAAAATGAGGGGAAAACCATATTATTATCAACGCACGACATGATTCATGTCCGTGAATTTTGTGATTTGGTTCTTTTAATAAATAAAACCGTTGTAGCTTATGGCGAGACCTCTGAAGTGTTTACCCCTGAAAATATTACAACCACTTTTGGAGGGATCTCACCGGATTTCTTGTTTGGACCTGAATCCTAAATTTTAAATTATATGGAGCTCTGTTCTTTTTTAACTTTAGATTCATTCATAACAGATCCTTTGACTCATGACTTTATGAGAAAAGCACTTTTTATGAGTTCATTAGTTGCAGCTGTTTGTGGTTTTCTATCAAGTTATTTGACTCTTAAAGGATGGGCTTTAATGGGAGATGCAGTGTCACATTCGGTAATGCCTGGTGTTGTGGTTGCTTATGCATTAGGTCTTCCCTTCTCATTGGGGGCATTTATTTTCGGAGTTGGTTCTGTAGCATTGATAGGGTTTATTAAACAGAAATCTAGAGTTAAGGAAGATACTGTTATTGGGTTGGTATTTACAGGATTTTTTGCTCTTGGAATTGTATTGGTTTCTAAGATTAAAAGTAATATTGATCTGCACTCTATTCTTTTTGGTAGTCCATTAGGAATATCCCTTTCAGATGTAAAACAAACCATATTCATTTCTTTATTGGTAGTAATCCTTTTATCAGTTTTTAGAAAAGATTTAATGCTTTATTGCTTCGATCCTAGGCATGCAAAAACAGTTGGGATTAACGTATTTTTTCTTCATTATTTACTCCTCACATGCCTATCTTTGGCAGCTGTTGTGGGTTTGCAGTCTGTTGGAATTATTTTGGTAGTTGCAATGTTGATTACACCAGGGGCTACAGCATATTTACTTACGGATAAGTTCGATAATATGACAGTAATTTCAGTATTAAGTGCAATTATCTCAAGCCTGATAGGAATCTATGTTAGTTTTTGGTTTGATCTTGAAACAGGTGGATCAATTGTTTTGGCACAAACTTTTATATTTTTATTTGCTTTTTTATTCGCTCCAAGATACGGAATATTTAAGTTAAAGAAATTATTTGCTGGGTATAAATGATAGTGGTGGAAGAAACTTTAAATAAAAAGTGGAATTGGTGGCCATTATTCCCCTTATATCCTTATGGAAAAAAGAAAACAATTTTAAGAGAATTAATTCCTGATCAAATATGGTCTTTGGAACAAATACAGGGACTATATTATGTTGCGGTTCCAATAAGAATGACGGTAATAAAGGTTGATAATGGATTGATGCTAATAAATCCACTGCCACCGACAAAAGAATTAATAAATGAGTTGGAAAAATTAATTGCGATTCACGGCAAAGTAAAAACAATAATTCTACCTAGTGCCTCTGGACTAGAACATAAAATCGGACTGCCAGCTCTTTCAAGAATTTTTAAAGATGCAGAAATTTGGCTTTGTCCTGGGCAATGGAGTTTTCCCATAAATCTACCACTAGATTTCTTAGGAATTCCAGCAAAAAGATCAAGAATAATGTTTGAGGAAGGTATTCCACATGCAAACTCATTTAAATGGTCTTCATTAGGCCCACTGAATTTAGGACTTGGAAGATATCAGGAGATAAGCTGTTTCCATTATCCTACGAAAACTCTTCATGTAACAGACGCAATAGTGGGGATAGACTCCACACCACCTGAGATATTTAATTTTGATCCAACTCCACTTCTTTTTCATTCTAGAGAGAGAGGAGATGAACCTTTGATTGACTCCATAGAACAAAGAAAAAAAGGATGGAAAAGGTTAGTCTTATTTTCATCTTTTTTGAAACCAGGTAAATTAAATATTCCACCTTTAAAAAAAATATTTAAGTATTCATTCAAAAAAGATCTTAGAAATTGGAGATCTCATTTCGGTATTTATCCCTTTCTATGGGACGAAGATTGGGAATCCTCTCTTGTTGAAATAATGGGTAAAGATACTCCTAAGATTCAAATTGCACCAGTTTTACAAAAATTAATTTTCCCGCGTTCAAAAGAAGTTTTACTTAATTGGTTAGAAAATATAAAGTCTCTTGAAGATATGGAATATTTAATCCCAGCTCATTTTACAGCGCCTATAAAATTTACAACAGAGGATTGTCAGAAATTAATTAATCAAATTAATTCCCAAAATTGGGACAAACTTCCTGAGGATAATAAATTCTTGATGGGTTTATATAAAAAGTTGCTTGAATTAGGAATAATTCCTGAAGAAGTAAATCTTTAAAAACTATTATTCTTCTATAGACATGTTTTCATCATTTTTAAGAGTTTGTTCCAACTCTTTTCTTTGCTCCATTTGTCTTAAGAAATATCCTGTCATCATTGCAGAAGATAATAAATTAGCAATGTTGTCTTTTGAAGATGTTATTTTTACATCAAATTGATCTGAAGGAAGCATTCCAAGAAGACCTTGAACATTATGTCTAATAATTTCTTGAATATCTTCACTGGCTGATTTTGCTACTCTTTGCAAAACTTCTGGAGATTGTTTTTGTAAATATTGGATTAAATCATTCTCATCATTTGGATCATTATTTTCAGTAGCAAGAAATTCTGGATTAAACATTTCTACAGCTTCAAGATATAAAAACCCTACAACATCAAGTACCCATTAATTCAAATTATTAAGGGCAGGGAACCGAATAGGTCCAATTTTATTAAAAGGCCAATATCTA